>CAMDZY010000034.1 GCA_945910975.1 uncultured Clostridia bacterium
GCTTGGTTCGGGACCAAGAGGCCGCGGGTTCAAGTCCCGCCACTCCGACCAAATAAGACAACCGATTTTAATACAAGATCGGTTGTCTTTCTTTTTACCTAAAAAGCCCCTATTTCAGGGTTTTCCTGTATTCGGGATGATAGTGATAAATTGGAGTTTTGGGAGGCCATATGGATAGAACACAAGTTACGACGATCACAAATATGTGTATGGTCTATCAAACTGACCGTGTGTTGGTTTTGGATAAGATAAATGACGAATGGAATGGAATTACATTTCCCGGCGGTCATGTTGAACGAGATGAATCTCTTACCGATGCAGTAATCCGTGAAGTATTTGAAGAAACCGGACTTACGATTCGATCTCCACAGCTATGTGGTGTAAAAGATTGGACGAATGAAGATGGTTCTCGATATATGGTTTTATTCTATAAAACGGATCAATTTAGCGGGAAACTGAGATCATCGGACGAAGGGGAAGTATATTGGGAAAAAGTAGAAGAACTGCCAACAAAAGCGCTTTCAACCGACTTCCTCGATATGCTGAAGGTGTTTACGAATAACGATCTGAGTGAGTTTTATTACTACAAACAGGATGGGAAATGGTGCTACAATCTAAAGTGATGGGCAGTGTTTTGCTTCTTGGAAAAACACGAGCTGCGCACCGTTTGCGCATTTCAATGTATTATGGTAAAAGGACTGATTTTTTGTCGGCGGAATTTAGCAGGTCTGTCTTACACAATTGCGGCGTAAAATGAAATCAAAAATTCGCCCTGCCGTTGGGAAATGGAAAGCGGCAGGGCGTTGTTTATTTTTGCTTGCGCGAGCGGATTTTCTCAAGGAGAAAGACCCAGAAGCAGGTGATTGCCAAAATAACAAAGAAGGCGGGGACAGTGTAGGGATAACTATACCGTAAAGCGTCAATATTGACGTTGCAGAGCTTGGACACGAGCCATACGACATCCACCATGACGGGAATGTGGATCGCCATGGCGAAAAAGCTGTTCCGGCCGAGCCATTTTAAAAACCTGACCGGCCAGTGCATCAGCAGCATACTCAAAAGCAGGCTTGCTGCGATGCCGAGGAACGCGTTGGTATAAAACAGCCAGAGATGCTCACCCAAAAGTGCGTGGCCGATGGTGACGCGGCCGTTTTGTCTTGCGCCGAAAAATGTGGCCGCAGTCAGCAAAAGCAGCAGGAACAGCGAGCAAATTCGGTGCGCCTGTACGCGGCGAAGCACGGCATCGCGGGAAACAAAGCGGGCACAAAGATTGCCTGCACCGTAAAATACCACGCCGGTCATTGCGCCCTCCATGTTCCACGGAAGCAATGTAAAATCGAAACCGTCATGCGCTTGCACCACCCACCAGCCGATCGCGCCGCACACAATGCAGCCCAATGCCGTTGCCCAAGCGGGCAGCTTCGCAAGGAAGTAGTAGAGAATTTCTACCACAAATAGGCACGTTACAAACCATAAAGCCACATTGTGAACCAGAAATCCGCCGGAACCCTGCGCCAAAACCGTTTGCAGCAGCGGTGAAAACCAGCTTTTGACCGGAAGATCAAGCACCAGATTGCGCACCACCCAATACAGCCATGTGACCGCCGAAAAAACGGCGTACGGCAGCAGCAGTGTTCTTGCTCTGTGGGCAACGAACGCGCCAAAATTGCGGTACCGCTCCCGCCGGAACAAAAGCCCCGACAGAAGGAAGAAAAGCGGAATGTGAAACGCGTACACAAATCGGTTCGTGCTGCCACCCAGCATCAGGTGACCCCAAATTACCGCCAGCATCCCAATGCCCTTGGCAAGATCGATTTCTTCGTAGCGTTTGCGCGGCTCCATGTTCATTGCGCACCTCCGTTAGGGATTTTGCAGGAAAAATGCCCGCGCGCGTTGCGCGTCTTGGCGAATTTGTGCCTGTAAAGCGTCCGTGGATGAAAATTCCTTCGCATCGCGCAGCCGCTGATAGAACTCCACGCGAATTTCGCGGCCTTGCAAATCGCCGTTAAAATCAGGCAGCCACGATTCCACTTTTGCGCCCTCGCCGGACAGACAAATGCCAACGTTTGTAGCCGCTATGTAAGACGCATGATCGATCCGCACGCGCGTTGCATACACGCCAAATTTGGGTGGTAAGATGTCGGGCGGAAGGAGAAAACCGGCCGTCCGGATGCCGGACGTGACTGTGCCGGTGAGGCGGTGGGGATGGCCAAGGTAGCGGTTTGCGCGTGCAATTTCGCCGTTTTGCAGCAATTGGCGGATGTAGGTGGAGGACACGGTCACGCCGTCCAGCTTGACCTCGCCCACGACATCACAGCCGATGCGCAAGGCGGCGGTTTTTTCTTTCAAGCGCGAAGCGTTGCCCAAACCGTGGTCGCCAAAGCGAAAATCATGGCCGCAGACCACGTGTACCGCGCCATATGTTTGCAATTGCACCACAAAATCTTCCCACGGCATCTGCATCATCGCACGGTCAAAATGAACCGTTAAAATGCGGTCGATGCCGTAATATTCCTTTGCAATCGCCTGCCGGTCGGCAGGTGTATTGATGAGCGGCACCTTTGTGCCAAAAACAAGCGTATCCGGGTGCGCGTCAAATGTCAAAAGGCACGCCGCACAGCCCAATTCGTCTGCGCGGCGGCGTGCCATTCGGAGCAAGGCGCCGTGGCCGATATGGATGCCATCGAAAAAGCCTAATGCAATTACACAGTTCATCCGTCCACCTCAAAGAAGCTCTTGACCGGCTTGAGCGTGTCGCCGGTCTGCCGGGCGATGCACAAAAACGTGCCGTCCGGGGCATAAACGCGGTAGTTTCCGTTCGGCAGGCTGCTGCGTATCGCAGCGCCGTTGCGAATGGAACGCTCCTGATTTTGCGTAACACTGCACTTTGCGCGGTCTGCAAACAACGTATCGACACCGCGCAGCAGCCGGGGCAGCGCTTCCGGTGGGGTTTGCACAATTTGCTCCAGCGGCAGCGCGTCTGCCAGTGTAAAGCAACCCGCCTGCGTGCGCCGCAGGCTCGACATACACCCGCCGCAGCCAAGCAGCTGCCCAATTTGCGCGCAGAGCGTCCGCACATAGGTGCCTTTGCTGCATTTGACGCGGAACGTCCAATCACAGCCGCTGCCGGCCAACAATTCCAGTTCAAATATCGTAATTTTGCGCGCAGGACGCGCAATTTCTTTGCCTTGCCTGGCCAATTCGTACAGCTTTTTGCCGCCGATTTTGACGGCAGAATACATCGGCGGCACCTGTTCAATTTCGCCCAAAAGCTGCGCCATTGCATGGCGCAACCGGTCGGCGGTGACGGAAACGGGCATTTGCGACAGTGGGGTGCCGGTGGTGTCCTGCGTGTCGGTGGTCAAGCCAAGGCGCAGACCTGCGATATACTCTTTTTCCGCCGATTCAAAAAATTCCACCGCGCGGGTGGCGCGGCCGACGAAAACAGGCAAAACGCCGGTTGCCATGGGGTCTAACGTGCCGCCGTGGCCAATGCGGCGCTCGTGAAACACGCCGCGCAGCTTGCTCACCACGTCCTGGCTCGTCCAACCGGCGGGTTTGTCGACGATGATAATGCCGCCCGTCATAATGGATGCTCCGTGAGATAGGCGGAAATTGCACTTAATATTGCTTCTCTCGCGCCGTCAATTCCACCCGCTACCGCTGCACCGGCTGCTGCGGCATGACCGCCGCCGCCGAGTTTGCCGCAAATCTCCGACGCATTGACGCCGGGTGCAGTGCGGAGGGAAATTTTCCCCTTGCCGGTTTCTTCTTCCCGCAGCATTGCACCGATCCGCACACCCTCGATATCTCTGGGGAAGCCGGAAATATCGTCAATATCGTCCTCAGTCAGGGCAAGCTGCGCGCGGATTGCATTCGGCAGCGCGCAGATGCAGACGGCGCCGTCATGGTAAAATTCCGCTGTTTTTGTCAAATAACTTTCCAATTGCAGCCGATTAAAGCGGCGCGTCATGAACATAATCTTGTTAATGGACACGGTGTCCGCGCCCAACTGCATACATCTTGCCGCGCATTGCAGCGTGTTGGGGGTCGTGTTTGAGAAGCGGAAGCAGCCGGTGTCGGTGGAAATGGCCATATAGATTGCATCGGCCATTGCTTTGTCGATGTCGACTTTCAGCAACTCCAGCAGGGAAAAAATAATCTCGCCGCAGGCGGCGGCTTCCGGGTGCAGGCAGGTTGCGCGGGCAAAGCCGGTGTTGCTGCCGTGGTGGTCGATGGCCAGCACGATTTCCCCGGCGTTCTCCGGCCAATTGAACGGGAAAAGTCCCGCCGTTGCAATGTCAACAGATATCAAAGTTGCATCCGCCGGAATTTGCGCAGCGGTCAAACCGTCGAGATAGGGCTGAAATTTGGGGGTAAACTGCGCATTTTCAAAAATTACCGCCTGTTTTCCACGGCTGCGCAGTCCACGGCACAACGCAGCAGCGCAGCCGATGGTGTCACCATCCGGTCTGCGATGCGTCACAATGCAAAAATTGTCATGTTGCAGCAAAAATGCTGCACACTCAGCCATTGTCAGTTGCTTCATCCTCATCCTCCGGAATGTCCAGGGTTGCCAAAATGTCCATAATATGCGCCGCGTGGGTGATGGAATCATCCTCTGCCCACACCAGCTCCGGCGTGTAGCGCAGCTGCAAACGGCTGCCGATCTCCCGCCGCAGGTAGCCGCCTGCGGATTTCAGTCCTTTCAAGCCCTCTTTGGCGCAGGTCTTGTCCAAAAAGCTGACATAGACCTTGGCATAGCGCAGGTCGGGCGTGGTTTCCACGCGGGTAATGGAGATCATGGTTTTTTGCACGCGGGGATCCTTTAAGCCGCGCAGCAGCTGCGCCAATTCCCGCTGAATTTCCTCGTTGATTCTTCCAAGGCGATTGGATGCCATTGTAGTCCTCCTTAAAAAAGCGGCACGAGGGGAACAGTTCCGCACCGTTCCCCTCCTGTGCCGAAAAAATCGGTTACTGTTTAATTTCTTCCATGACGAAGCATTCAAAGACATCGTCCACTTTGATGTCATTATACTTGTCAATTGACATACCGCACTCAAATCCGGCCGTAACTTCCTTCACCGCATCCTTGAAGCGCTGCAAGGAGCCAAGTGCGCCCTCGTGGATAACGATATTGTCACGCAGGACACGGACAGAAGCGTCACGCGTAATTTTGCCGTCCTTGACGTAGCAACCGGCAATGGTGCCGATGGCGGAAACCTTGTAGGTCTGGCGCACCTCGGCATGACCGATCACGGCCTCGCGGTATTTGGGCGCAAGCATACCCTTCATGGCGTCCGTGATTTCATTGATGGCATCATAAATGACACGATACATCCGCATATCGACATGGTCGCGCTTTGCTGCGGCCTGTGCCTGATCGTTGGGACGGACGTTGAAGCCGATGATGATGGCGTTGGCCGTCGATGCCAGCACGACGTCGGATTCATTGATTGCACCGACAGCGGAGTGAATGACGCGCACGCGGACTTCTTCGTTGGTGATTTTTTCCAGGGAAGCCTTCAGCGCTTCGGCGGAGCCTTGCACGTCGGCCTTGACGATTAGGTTCAGTTCCTTCATTTCACCCTGCTGCATGGTGGCAAACAGGTTTTCCAGTGTGACCTTGGTCTGTGCCTTGGCGGCGGCGTCCTTGAGCTTCTGTTTGCGCTGCTCGACCAGCTGGCGTGCCATGCGTTCATCCGCGACGGCGGCAAACTCATCGCCGGGCGCGGGAACCTCGGCCAAGCCTGTGATCTCCACGGGAACGGACGGGCCTGCGGTTTTGACCGTGCGGCCTTTGTCATTTGTCATAACACGGACACGGCCGACAGCCGTACCGGCAATGATGATATCGCTCTGCTTGAGCGTACCGTTTTGCACCAACAGCGTGGCGATGGGGCCGCGGCTCTTGTCCAGACGCGCTTCAATGACGGTGCCCTTGGCGTTGCGGTTGGGATTGGCACGCAGTTCGGAAAGCTCTGCGGTCATGATAACGGTTTCCAGCAGTTCGTCGATGCCCATACCGGTTTTTGCGGAGATGCGAACCACTTCGGTTTCGCCGCCCCACTCGGAGGGAACCAATTCATGCTCGGTCAGCTGGGTCAACACGCGGTCGGGGTTGGCGCCGGGCTTATCCATCTTGTTAACGGCCACGATGATGGGGATTTTCGCGGCCTTGGCATGGTTGATGGCCTCCACGGTCTGGGGCATGATGCCGTCGTCCGCAGCCACCACCAGAATGGCGATATCGGTACACATTGCGCCTCTTGCGCGCATTTCGGTAAATGCTGCGTGGCCGGGGGTGTCCAGGAAGGTGATCGGCTGACCGTTGATCTGCACGGTGTAAGCGCCGATATGTTGGGTGATGCCGCCGGCTTCGCCCGCTGCGACCTTGGCGTTGCGCACATAGTCGAGCAGGGAGGTCTTGCCGTGGTCAACGTGACCCATGACAACCACAACAGGCGGGCGGGAAATCAGTTCTTCGGGGGTATCCTGATGGTCGTCAAACAGCTTTTCCTCGATGGTGACGACAACTTCCTTTTCCACCTTGCAGCCGAGTTCGGTTGCGACAAATTCGGCGGTTTCAAAATCGATGGTCTGGTTGATGGCGGCCATCACGCCGTTTTTCATCAGGCACTTGATGACCTCGGCCGCCGTCTTTTTCATGCGTGCGGCCAGCTCACCCACGGTGATCTCATCGGGGATTTTGACCGTAAGCGGGGTCTTTTTGATGACCTCTAAGCGCAGGCGGCGCATTTTCTCCTGCTCCTCGGAGCGGGACTTGTTGCTCATCTTGCCCTTTTGCTGTTTTTTGTTTTTATTGTTGATTTTCTGCTTGCCGCGTGCATAATTCTGCACCCGGTCGGAAACCAGATTGTCCACGCGGTCGTCAAAACGGTCGGCGTTGACGGTGACTGCGGATGTGTCGACCACGCGGCGCTCGCGCTTGCGCTGCGGCTCCGGCTGCTTGGCCGGTTTTTCCGGCTTGCCGTTTGTCTGTGCGGCGGGCTTGGCTTCCCGCTTGGCGGCAGGCTTTTCGGCAGCAGACTTTTCCTCCGCCTTTGGTGCGGTGGTTGCAAACACCGCTTCGATCGATGCGATTTGACGGTGCTGGGTGATATGGTCGAACAATACGTTGAGCTGCTCCTCGGTCAGCACCTGCATATTGCTCTTTGGCTTGTCAAAATACTTTGCCACAATCTCTGATACTTCTTTGGCCTGCATCCCGAAGTCGGTTGCGACTTCTCTTACTCGATACTTTACTAAACTCAATATGGCCACCTCCATGATAATCCGTTCCGCCGCGATGGTTTGTGCAAAAATCTCCCTGCGGCAGGGTGGAGATTTTTCGGCCAAACGCCGCAAGGACGGCGCTGCCCTTTATATATCAAATATATATCAAACCGGCGAACCGGCAATTAACGGTGTTTCTTCCCGATTTTTACATTTCGTCTGTGCGCTTTTTCCTCTTTTTGGCGCTGCGTTACGCGCTCGGCGCGGCGGGACAGCTCTTCGAGCAGGGTAGGCTCCACCGAATCGAGCGACTTGGCGAATGCCAACGCCAGCCGGACATCGGTAATGGCCGCCATCGCGCACACATTCACGCCCAGCGCTTCACCCAGTTCATCCTTACAATAGGGCAGGGCAATCCACGGCTGATTGGTGCCGGCAACATAGCTGCGCACACGGCGCACGGTATGGTCGGAGGCATCACGTGCCACAACGATCAAGCGCGCCCGGTTGGCTCTTGCTTCCGCGCCGACCGGTTCTTCTCCGATGGCGATGTTGCCGCCCTTGCGGCACAAAGATAACAGTGAGAGCGCTTTATCCATGATCTTCCTCCATCTGTGCAAGCATGGCGTCAACGACCTCCGGCGGAATTTCCACCTGCAAGCTGCGCGCAATGGCCTTGGAGCGAAGCGCTTTGTTCAGACAGTCGGACTGGCGGCACACATACGCGCCGCGTCCCGGCGCTTTTCCACGCAGATCCAGCGTAACGTCGCCCTCGGGGGAGCGCACCACGCGAACCAACTCGCGCTTGGGCTTCATCTCGCGGCAGCCTAAGCATTGACGCATGGGTATTTTTTTCATAGCTTCCCTTTCTGGATTATTCTTCCGCTTCCGCTTGTTCGGATTCGTCCGAATCGCTCGGCTCTTCCGGCTCGATGGGCGGCAGGCTGTCGGCCTTGGACAGCGGCTTGATGTCGATTTTATAGCCGGTCAGGCGAGCGGCCAGACGGGCGTTTTGTCCCTCTTTGCCGATGGCCAGCGAAAGCTGATCATCCGGAACGATCACGCGGCAGGCCTTTTGTCCCGGCAGCTGGGTGACGGAAACGACCTCAGCCGGTGCCAACGCCGCCGCCACAAACTGGCACGGATCCTCCGACCAGACCACGATGTCCATCTTTTCGCCCCGCAGCTCATCCACTACAGCGCCCACTCTGGCGCCGCGTGTGCCGACACAAGCGCCGACCGGGTCAATGTTTTCCTCGGTTGCGTGTACCGCCAGCTTGGTACGGCTGCCGGCTTCGCGAGAGATGGATTTGATTTCGACCAGACCGGATTCAATTTCCGGCACATTCAGTTCAAACAACCGCTTGACCAGACCCGGATGGGTGCGGGAAACGATCACCTGCGGGCCGCGCTGGGAGCGGCGAACCTCCACGACATAGATGCGGATCAAATCGCCCTCTGTAAAGGTTTCGCCCTTGACCTGTTCGCCTGCGCCAAGCAATGCGTCGGTGCGGTCGCTGCCCTGTCCGATACGGACGATCATATCGCCGGAATTGGGGTCGATACGCAGGACAGTGCCGGTGAGGATTTCGTGTTCACGGGAGGAGAAGCTCTCAAAAATCATGCCGCGCTCGGTTTCGCGGATGCCCTGAATGATGACCTGCTTGGCGGTCTGCGCGGCGATTCTGCCGAAGGCCTGCGTTTTGATTTCCACATCCAGCAAATCACCGACCTGCACATTGGGGTCGATGGCGCGGGCTGCGTCCAGTGCGATTTCGGTGTCGGGAGAGATGACCTCGTCCACGACCTCTTTCTGGGCGCACATTTTCATTTCTTTTTCGTTCAAACGGATGAACACATTGTCCGTGTAGCCCGTTTTGTCTTTTTTATAAGCTGCAACCAGTGCCTGCGTGATGCGTTCGACCATGAAATCCACGGGAACGCCGCGTTCCTTTTCCAGCTGACGCAAGGCGGCAAAAATTTCGGCGCTGTCAATCTGCTGGTTTGCCGGAGCAGTGGGTTTCTTTCTCATATCAATATCCTCCAATCAAAACTCAACGCGCAGCCGCACCAGAGCGACCTCCGCCTTGGGAAACGTCATTGTTTGTTCGCCCACAGCAACGGTCACATCGCCATCGCTGTAGCCGGTGAGTGTGCCGGCAAATTCCTTGCTGCTGTTTTTGGGCCTAAACAGCTTGACCAGCACCTTTTCGCCCATATAGGCCTCAAAATCCGACGGCCGCTTCAGCGTCCGTTCCAGACCGGCCGAGCAGACCTCAAAGGTGTAGCTGGTGGGAATGGGGTCTTTTTCATCCAAAATGGGGTCGAGCGCACGGGAAATGGCTTCACAGTCCTGAATATCCACGCCGCCCTTTTTATCAATATAGATGCGCAGAAACCAATCCGCTCCCTCGCGGACGTATTCCACGTCCCAAATGGAGCAGCCCTGCTGCGTAACGATCGGCTCTGCAAATTCCCAGACCTGCTGTGTAATTTTCATACTCATCCGTCCTTTGGTCAAAAGAAAGAGAGGAGCAAGCTCCTCTCTTTGGAAAAATACCTTAGATTACCTGTATTATACCACTATCATGCTGAGATTGCAAGGGTTATTTCAACTTTTTCCATAAAAAATTGCTGTGCTGCGTGGTGGATTTGGCGATTTGTTGGCGATTGACTTTTTTCACACAGGCGTTATGATGTAATTGTATGGCTTTGCCCCAAGGCATTTGGCCGAAAGGAGTACGAAATGACAGAACGTGAAAAATTAGAGCGCGGATTTTGGTATGACGCAAACAACGACAAGGAGCTGCTGGAGCAGCGGGCGCAGGCGGAAGCGCTGTGTTTTTCGCTGAACCAAACAAATCCAAGGGAAACGGAAAAGCGCGACGCGATCATGCAAATGCTGCTCCCGCACAGGCAGGCCGACACCACCATACTGTCCCCCTTCTGCACCGACTATGGGTACAATTGCTTCATCGGAGCGAAAACCTTTATCAATCATAACGCTTACCTCATGGACGGTGCGCCGATTCAAATCGGTTCGCATTGCTTTATCGGCCCGAATTGCGGAATGTACACGGCGATCCACCCGTTGCTTGCCGGCGAGCGGAACAAGGGCTTGGAAAAAGCAATGCCGATTACCATAGGGGATAACGTGTGGATTGGCGCTGACGTTACGATCCTTCCCGGTGTGACGATCGGGGCCAACAGCGTGATCGGTGCAAAAAGTGTCGTTACAAAAGACATTCCGGAAAATGTTGTTGCATTGGGAAACCCGTGCCGGGTATTGCGGGAAATTACAATGCAGGACAGCATTTTAGCGGAAATGGAAGCCGAAAAAGCGTGCATAGAATGATGTTTGCGCTGTCCGATTTTCCGGAAGGAAACATTTACAATAGAACAAAAGACGATTGTACGGAGGGAACACAATGAGCATACCCAAAAATTTGCCTGCCTGTCCGGTGGAAACGACCTTGACGCTGATTGGCGATAAATGGAAGGTGCTGATTTTGCGCGACCTGCTCGTCGGAACAAAGCGATTCGGCGAGCTGAAAAAATCGATCGGCAACGTGTCGCAAAAGGTACTGACAACCCAGCTGCGTGCAATGGAAGACAGCGGCCTGCTGACCCGAACGGTATACGCTGAGGTGCCGCCGCGCGTAGAATACACGCTGACCGAGCTTGGTCAAAGTCTTCGCCCCATTCTTGACGCAATGCAAAATTGGGGAGAGGGATATAAAAAATCGGCCGCACGATCTGCGGCGCAATGAACACACAGCGGTTTCAAAACGGCTGTGACGTTCCAATATAAAAGACGTTATCCCCTGCTACGTGGCACGCAGCAGGGGATCATTGCGAATCATGCTAGCTTGCAGACATCGACCCAGGCCTTGCATTGCGAATACCGCTCCAGCTCATCCGGGGTCAATTCAATGGCACTGTTGGCGCTGCCACAGGCGGGGAAGACGGTGGCAAAACGTTTGAGGGACACGTCCAGATAGGTTTCCACGCCCTCGTTCACGGCAAACGGACACACACCACCGACGGCATGGCCGATCCGCGCCGTGACATCATCGTAGCTGAGCATTTTTGCCTTTGTGCCGAATTGCGCCTTATATTTTAGATTGTCGATTTTCATATCTCCGGCGATTACAACTAAAATTACAATGTCGTCCTTATAAAACGACAGCGTTTTTGCAATGCGACATTCCTCGCAGCCCAACGCCTGCGCAGCCAGTGCGACCGTTGCGCTGGAGGAGTCAAATTCCTGAATCCGCTGTTCCAATCCCAAGGTATGGAAATATGCTCTTACTTTTTCAATTGACATGGCAATATCCTTTCGTATGTACAGCGTTCGGCAATGGGGCTGCGGTTGGACAGCCCCGTTGTTATTTTGCAATGCGTTCGAGCGTGCTGCGAATGTTGCCGTTGAAGATTTGGCCGAGCCTGGCAATGGCCGGCTCCGGTTCAATTTTCATTCCGTCCTGCACCCATTCCAGCACAATGCCAACCAGCGCGTGCTTGTAGAACAGGGCGATGTAGCGGATATCCTCCTCGGCCACGGTCAGACCCGTTGCTTGCTGTCGGACAAAGTCCACTATCATGTGTTCTGTAACGCGGAACAAATAGCGCTCTAATTGGTCGCGGTTGATGGAATTATAGATGTGATAAATGGCGCGCTTGTTTTCCAGCGCAAAGTGTGCCGATTCGACAAAGCCTTCCTGCCAGTTTTCGTAGTTGCCGCTGATTGCAATGGCCTTTTCCGCTTCGCGCTCAAAAATATCCTCCAGCAGGGCATAGATGTCCTGATAGTGATAATAAAATGTGTTGCGGTTGATGCCACAGGTTTCTACAATGTTCTTAACAGTGATTTTTTCCAAAGGGTATTGGTTCAGCAATCGGATGAACGCATCTGCAATTGCCTGCTTTGTCAGTTCCTTTGCCATAATTCACCTGCCTGCGCTTATTTCGGAGAAATGACCTCTAAGCCGCCCATGTATTTGCGCAGAACCTCCGGAATCACAACGGAGCCGTCTGCACGCTGGTTTTGTTCGACCATGGCGGGGAAGATGCGCGAGGTGGCCAGGCCGGAGCCATTGAGCGTGTGGACAAATTCCGTCTTGCCGGTGGCTTCGCGACGGAAGCGAATGTTGCCGCGCCGCGCCTGATAATCGCGTGCGTTGGACACGGAGGAAACCTCCTTATAGCCGTTCATGGACGGGATTTGAATTTCGATGTCGTAGGTACGCGCCATCGATGCCGAGCAATCGCCTGCCGCCAGCTTCACCGTGCGGAAGTGGAAGCCAAGGTCGCGCACCAGTGCCTGTGCCTTGCCGACCAGTTCTTCAAAGGCTTCGTCCGACTTCTCCGGCAGGCAATACTGGAACATTTCAATTTTATTGAACTGATGTCCGCGCACCATACCGCGTTCATCGGCGCGGTGGGAACCTGCTTCCCGGCGGAAGCAGGGGGTGTAGGCGAACAGCTTATGCGGAAGCTCGCTCTCGGCCATAATTTCATCGCGATGCAGCGATGCCAGCGCCGTTTCGGCGGTGGGCAGCATGAAATGCAGGCGATCGTCGGTCGGGTTTTCAATTTTATAGACTTCATCGGCAAACTTGGGGAACTGCCCCGCCGTTTCGCCGCAGCGATATTCCAGCATATGCGGCAGCATGACCATTTCATACCCGTCAGCCAGCTGCCGCCCCATAAAATACTTCAGCCGCGCCCACTCCAACCGTGCGCACAGGCCGCCGAAGATCCAGACGCCC
>CAMDZY010000035.1 GCA_945910975.1 uncultured Clostridia bacterium
AATTGCATATAAAGAAAATCCAAAGCATTGTAACCGGCACCGTAAACACCAAAGATGATGGTTGTGAACAAGCGTGCCGGGTAAAAAATCCAACGAAAACACAGAGCCTGCCGCTCGAACGTATGGCGGCAATTATATTTTTGCTGAAGCAGAGAAACGACAAACAACAACGCTGTGGCGATCATCAAAACTGCCACATCCGCCATGTCGTTGAACACGCTGGCGAGCTGTGCAAGGCGAAACCATCCGGCGCTGCCAAAATGCCTTGAGTGAGCGGGAAAAGTAGGGCGGGGAAAGGATTATTAATTGACACATTGTATCGTACATGGTAAAATTATTGTATATTTACAACAAGGAGGATAGGGCAATGCTGGCTGAAAAAAACGGCTTACGTAGTGTATGGCGCAGCAAGGGAAAGACGTGCTTGTTTTTGTTGCTTCTGCTGGCGCTGACGGCGGTGTTGGCGCTGGCTCTGTGTATTTACAGTGCCGTTGACAGCTATCTGGACGACTGCGACCGGTATTATCATACGATTGCAAATCT
This sequence comes from uncultured Clostridia bacterium, assembly GCA_945910975.1. Taxonomy (GTDB): domain Bacteria; phylum Bacillota; class Clostridia; order Oscillospirales; family Oscillospiraceae; genus JAKSPM01. The sequence goes on from CAMDZY010000035.1 coordinate 544, forward strand.
GGAGTATATTGGGACAAATTATCCGGATAGCAATGTATATGACGAAAAACTGGCATCGATCATGGACGCCGGAGAACTGAAAATCAACGAGCTGCAATCGCGCCCCGGCGTAATCAACTATCAGCCGAACCGCGCAGCACTGGCTGTGAGCGAGGGCGCTCAGCCGCCCAAGATTGCTGCGACAAAGAAAGATGCTGCCGTGCTTGCGGTGTCGCGCCTGAAGTGGGACGAGGGCACCGGCGCTTATTCCGGCATCATCAATCAGTGCTTGTATTCTTACGAGGACAATGCGGACAAGCTGGTGTTTATTGACGTCTTAGGACAGGAGGAATTGGAGCTTTCCCAAACACAGACGTACCTGCTCACCGGCACCTTTACCACGGGGAAAAATGGCTATCTCTGGTTCCGCGCGGAGCCGGACACCCTTGCAATAGACGGGGAAACGGTGGATATCCCGGCCTGTATGCCGCTGGACGGGGAACTGACACAGGACAATATCTACAGCCGGCTGGCCGAGTCGATGCGGATTCGCAACAGCGGCCTGCGGATGCAGATGATCGGTCAGGTTGAGGATGATTATGCATTCAATCAGGAAAAAATATCCATTGTGGACGGCAGAACCTTCTCATCCGAGGAGGTAGAGGGCGGCGCACGGGTGTGCTTGATGTCACAAAAAACAGCGGAAACCATGGGGCTTCACGTTGGAGATACCGTTGATTTCTCCTTATATTATAGTGAGGGAGATGGCATCTACTCTGCCAAGCAGCTCTGCAATGGCGCGGATTTTGCCGATACATACCAAATTGTTGGCTTTTTTAGCGACAATAGCGACTATAACGGCTATGTGTTTGTGCCGTACAGCGCCGATTATGCGCCGGATTCCCATCCGACGGGTTATACGGTTGGTCAGTTCCGGCTGGAAAACGGACAGGACGCGGCATTCAATGCTGCGGCAAAAGAGCTGCTCCCGGAGGGCTTCCGTCTAACGGTCTACGATCAGGGCTATGAGGCGGCGGCAACGCCGTTCAACGAATTGCTGCGGATCGCACGGATTTTCCTCGCGGTTTGTATGCTTGTGATTTTGGCGGCATTGTGTCTGTTTGCCTATCTGTTCGTCTATCGGCAGTGGGAGGCGGCGCAGACCATGTACGCACTTGGCGCGGGTAAGTGGCACATCTTCCGCTACTTCCTTGCAGGCTCCGGCAGCATTGTGCTGCTTTCGGCGGCAGTCGGCGCAACTGTGGGCGGCTTGCTGGAGAAAGCAACGCTGCAAATGGTAGCAGGCTTTGTCGAACGCTACCAGACGGCGGACTTGCGCTACTCCGCTTCTCAAATTTCCATTACCAAAAATCTGGCGTTTTCTCCGGACACGCCGTTCTGGGTTTATCTTCTTGCCGCGGTGCTGATGGTGCTGTTGACGCTTGCGGCCTGCGCGCTGTTTACGCGGCTGGCGCTGCATAAGCAGCCCAAGAAGAAAAAGCGCAAGGTTCGCGCGCCGAAGCGTATGGCAAAAAGCTCGCATCTGTCCGGCAGATGGAAGTATGCGGTGCTGTCTGTCCGGCGCGGCGGCCTGCGCACAGCGGCGGTGCTGCTGCTGAGCGCCATTGTGGCGATGTTCTTGGGGCAGCTGGCGTCTACAGCCAATGTTTATCGCGAGCAGCTGGCAGACTTTTCCGCCAATACCAAAATTCGAGCCTACGTCACCGATGTCGGCGGCTTGAATATGGATAATCTAATTGTTTATTCCGATACGCTGGAATCGCTTTATCAAACCGGCTTGGTGTCCGACATCGGCGTCACCGAGAGTGAATGGCACTATCGCTTCGAGGGCGTCCGGCGCGATGCACAAGGAAATGCACACGAAGTGGCGCCTACAAAACTGCCGACCGGCCAATTTGCATTTGAAACATTCCAGTACCAAATGTCACTGGAACCGAAGCTGGTGCCGACAAACTCGTTGTATAATGCGCCGGAATTTTACTACAGCTCGCCGGAGGCCACTTGGCTGGAGGGCTATGACGAAAGCTGCCTGCGCGGCGATGAGTTGAATATTTGTGTGTTGCCGGAGTCGTTTATGCAGCGGGAAGGCGTTGAACTGGGCAGCGTGGTTCGCTTCTACTGCATGTCGGCAGGGGGGCTTTATGGCTACATGGGGCCGATGGATTTGTACGTTGTTGGCAGCTATCCGAGCAAGAGCGGCAGTGAAACCGTTTATGTACCAACGCTGTTTGAAACGAATCTCAACGAAACATCGCAGACAACGCCTGCGCGTCCGCTGTTCCCCGGAGAATTTTCCCCCAAGGGGATGCGGTACGAGGATGTGACCGCTCAAAAAATTGAACTCCTTTCTACACAGCTTTGGGAGAACTTGACGCAGGATGGCCTGATCTGTTTTTCCTGCCCCGGCCAGACACAGGAGGAACTGCAATCCGCGTTCTGGGCGAGTGAAACGAATGTGTGCGTGATGCATTGGGAGCAAAAGGCGGCGTACAATTTGGAGTTTGGCGATACACTTACCATTGTCAACGATGCAGGGCAGAGCGTGGAAAGCACCCTGATTGGTGCCTATGGACGGGTGCAGGTGACCCAAGACGGTGTGACGCTGAAAGAAATGGGCAGCTTCACCGATGAAATACCCGACAACCAACCGCCGGAGGGCTGCCAATACGAGTATGACAGCGGCGAGAGATATATTTTCTGCGCCGGTATGTCGAACTGCTACACCAGAGGGGAACGGGGGATAGCCGACGGGGTGGCAGTCTGCAAGAGCGCGATTTTCACCCTGAACGATGCCACCAAGCTCGATACGCTGCGGCAGACCTTGGAAGATTTGGACTGCCGTGCAGTCGGTCAGCAGCGAGGCACGGATTTGCGCGCACCGATCGTGGTGCTGGACGACTGGAACTATGTGACCGTCACCGATTCCTTGCAGCGGCAGATTACATACTTGGATATTCTTTACGATTGCCTGTACGTTTGCGTTGGAATTTTGGGACTGGTTGTGTCTTATCTGCTGGTGACCATGCGCAAGAAAGAAATTGGCATTATGCGCAGTCTTGGCACGCAGCGAATGCAGATTTTTGGCGGCTTCTTTGCCGAGCAATTGCTGCTTGTTCTTGTGGGCTGCGCCGCAGGACTTGGAATTTGGCGGCTTACCGGCCATGTGTGCAACGGCCTGTGCCTGATTTTGACCGGTGCATTTGCGCTGTGCTGGATGGTGGGTACGGCAGTGAGCGTGCTGCATCTGCTGCGCAGCAAGGCGTTGGATGTGCTGTCAGACCGTGAATAAGGAGGGTTCATATGGCAATTTTGGAAGTAAAGGATGTGCGTTTCAGCTATCGGACGCGCTATCATCAGGTGGACGCCTTAAAGGGCGTGACCTATGCCTTTGATGAGGGCAAGGTCTACGCGCTGGTGGGCAAATCCGGCTCCGGCAAGTCAACGCTGCTGTCGCTGATGGCGGGATTGGATTTGCCGCAAGAGGGAGAAATTTTGTTTGAAGGAAGGCCGACTTCTGCGATGAATCTGGATCAGTACCGCAGAGAAAAGGCCGCCGTGATCTATCAGTCGTTCCGGCTGTTCCCGGCGCTGACGGTTGAGGAAAATGTGACCTATCCCATGGAGCTGCGCGGTCTTGGCGGCAAAGCCGCAAGAGAGCAGGCAAGGGCGCTGATTCAAAAGGTTAATCTGCCGGAAACGGCGCTCGACCGTTTCCCCAGCATGCTGTCCGGCGGCGAACAGCAGCGCGTAGCCATTGCCCGCGCGCTGGGTATGGATTCCAAACTCCTGCTGGCGGACGAGCCGACTGGCAATCTGGACACGGAAAACGGCAACCACATCATCGATTTGCTGGTGCGTTTGGCGCACGAGGATGGCTATTGCGTGATTATTGCAACGCATGACATGGATATCCTGCAAAAAATGGATTGCGTATGCCGTGTACAGGACGGAACATTGCACACTGTAAAATAATGTGCTGGAAACAAAAGGGCGATATGCACCCCAAATGGGTTGCATATCGCCCCTGTTTGTGTAAGGAACCGGCGCGGATTCCGGATCAGTAGTGATATTTTTGCCGTTTTGCGAGGAGGAAAAAATGCCGTCAGCACAACGGCCATAAATTCTGCCACCACAATGGAAATCCAAACGCCGTCGATTTCCCAAATCAGCGGCAGCAGCAAGACAGCTGCGGATTGAAATACCAGCGTCCGCAAAAACGAGATAATTGCCGAGGTCAAGCCGTCGTTCAGCGCCGTAAAGAAGCTAGATCCGAAAATCGCGAAGCCCATAAAGAAGAACGACAATGCAAAAATCCGGAAACCGGACACGGTCATGTCCATCAGTTTTGTGTCATAGCCAACAAATAGATGCACAAGTGGATTTGCAAGAAGTTCTGCTGCCGCAACCATGAGCAGCCCGAAAGCGCTCAGCATGAGCAGGCTTTTCCGCAGCAGGCTTTTGAGTTCATCGTAGTTTTCTGCACCATCGTGGTAGCCAATGATCGGTGCAACGCCAATGGAATAGCCAATGAACGCCCCGGAGAAAATCATGCTGACGTACATCATGACGCCGTACGCAGCAACGCCGTTTTCTCCGGCATATTTGAGCAGCTGGAGATTGTAGAGCATACCGACAAGGCTCATGGAAACATTGCTCATAAATTCTGACGAACCGTTGGTACACGCTTTCCCGATGGCCTTTGCGTCAAATGAGGTTTTTCCCAGATGCAAAAGACTGCTGTTTTTGTGAAAAAAGTAAAATAGCGGTACCGCGCCGCCGACAACCTGACTAGACGCAGTGGCGATGGCAGCGCCCATCAATTTATACTGCTGTGGGAGAACCGTAACAAGCAATGCATCAAGCAGTATATTGCTCACACCGGATGCAACCGTCACAGCCAGACCGAGCATCGGCCGCTCGGCCGTGGGGAAAAAGCTCTGAAACAGAAGCTGCAACACGTAAAACGGAAGCGCAAGTAAAATGATACGCGCATACAGCACGCAGTTTTCCGGCAATTCGCCCTCAGCGCCCAGCAGGGATGCAATTGGACGGATGAAAACAATGCTCAGCACGGCCAACACAATGCCCAAGGCGAACGAAAAATAGACGAACAGAGAAAAATATCTGTTTGCCCGTGCCGCGTCCCCCTCGCCAAAGGTTTTTGCGACAATGGCCGAACCGCCGGTGCTAAAACATGGATTGTTTGGTTGGCGGTGCCAATTTTCATACGTGCGCGTCCTTTGCGATTTGCTCACGGAGCGATTGCGCATACTTTTCCATCAGAAAAAGATAGGCGTCAATCTCCGCATCCGTCCAGGTAGCAAGCGCATTGCACTCGGTGGCGTATAGACGCCCTGCGGTCTGCTCGGTATAGCGTTTGCCCTTTTGCGTCAAATAGATGCGCTTTCCGCGACCGTCCGGTTTCAGATAAAGAATGTCCTCGCGCTCCAGCTTGCGCACCGCAGAATTGACGGTCTGCTTGCTGGCACCGGACAGATGATAGACATTGCTGAGCAAACAGCCTTCGCCGTAGTCATACACCGTGTACAGCACCAGCATTGCACTGTCTGAAATGCCCAGCTGTAGCGCAGCACTATGGTATAATGCGTCTGTTTCTGCCATTAGATAATTGATCCGATGCAGTCGCTCCGATGTCTTCCGTTCCATACAGCACCTCCAAGGCACGAAATCATGCTTATTTATAGTACGAAATCGTACGTTTATCAAGTGGAAAATTCCCGGGTGGGAATTTTTTGCACATCTGCACAGGTTCTCCATAAGGGGTGAAGGATAGGTGCTGAGATAAATGATCTGTATATAATTTTGCAGGCTGCACCTTTCGGCGCAGCCTGCGCAGCTTGTCGAAGAACTGCGTTTTTCGACAGGTTTTTTCTTGCGGAAGAATATGACAGTCCGCCGCAGCACACTTGCCAAGTGCCAATGGCGCCCCATTCGGGGATGTCCCGCCAGTTTATTTTTCTTCCAGAATTTTGTTTAGCTCCTGCATGAAGCTGTTGATGTCCTTGAACTGGCGATAGACCGATGCAAAGCGGACATAGGCAACCTCATCAAGCGGCTTGAGCCGTTCCATCACCAGCTCGCCAATGCGTTCGGATTTGATTTCCCGGTCGAGCGAATTTTGCAGGATCTGCTCGATTTCCAATGTCAGGCGTTCCAGCTCCGCCATGGGTACCGGGCGTTTTTCACACGCGCGCACCATGCCGTTGAGGATTTTGTTGCGGTCAAAGGCTTCGCGGCTGCTGTCGCGCTTTACGACGATTACCGGAAGGCTTTCCACCGTTTCATAGGTCGTAAACCGCCTTTGGCAGTCCAGACATTCGCGCCGCCGACGGATACTCAGGCCATCCTCGGAATGACGGGAATCGACCACTTTGCTATCTTGAAATCCGCAATAGGGACATTTCATACATTGACACCTCTGTTTTTCTTGATTGATTCCAGTATACCAGAATTTTCCGGCAATGTAAATACATTTTTAACGCGAAGCTGCACTTTTGCTATGCTTTCTGTTGCGCCTTTGTGCGCTTCTTTTTTTGCGACCGGACGACAACATAGACCATCATGACGATGGTGATGATATAAGGAATCATTCCCGTCAGCTCCGGACTGACGTGCTTTTGCAGCCGAAGTCCGATGGCATCGAAGAAACCAAACATCAGCGCGGCAAGATAGGCTTTTGCGGGATTGGCGGCGGCGAAAATCACACAAGCAAATGCGATATAACCGCGCGAGTTGACCATGTTTTCGGCAAAGGTGCCGTTGAGTTGGCCTAGGGAAAGGTGTGCGCCGGCCAGTGCGCAGAAGATGCCGCACAGAATGCTGGCGATCCATTTCATTTTTTCCGGACTGATGCCCGCCGTGCGCAGGGTTTCCGGCTTTTCTCCGGAAGCGCGCAGCCAAAAGCCCTGTGGCGTTTTATAGACGTAAAGCCACATGATGATTACAAAAATCAAAGTCAAATACACGAAGATTGAGTGGTTATTGAGTACCTCACCCACAATGGGGATCTTGTCCAGCAGCGGTAAGTGCAGCTTGGGCAGCGCGGGATTGCCTTTGGTTCCGGCAGAGCCGAAAATGGAGCGGGAGAGATAGGTCGTCAGACCGAGGGCAAATGTGTTCAGCGCACAGCCGATAATAAATTCGTCCGAATGTAGCTTGACCACAAATAGCGCAAAGAACAACCCAACAAGGATCCCCATCAAAAGTACCATGGCAAGTCCGGCCGCAGCGCTGCCAAACAGATAGCTGCCCAGCGCACCAAAGAATGCGCCCATCAAAATCATGCCGTCCATGCCGATGTTCATAATTCCCGCGTGCTCCGTCATGGAGCCGCCGATGGCGGCCAGCGCAACCGGCGTGGCGCTGCGAAGCATCTGGTTGAGCGTACCGACAGAAAAGATGCTCTTGAGAATTTCACCCATTGTCTTTTCCTCCCTCCGCAGCAGACGCCTTGCGCTTGCCGGTTTTGGCACGCAGCGATGCGGAAATACCGCTCTGCGCCGCCATGCAGAAAATAATGATGGTCTGTATAATCAGATAAATCTGGTTGGGAACGCCGGCAGACAGCTCCATGCCCTGTGCGCCGATTTTCAAAACCGCGAAAAACAGGGACAGCAGCATGACCGGGACGGGCTGGTATTGCGCGATCATGGCGACCATAAGTCCCTCAAAATAATAGTCGTTGCTGACGCTGCTCTTGTACATATGCTCTGCGCCGTACACGCGGAACATACCCACCAAACCGCAGATCGCACCGGAGATCGCCATGCAGGTGATCACCAGACGATCCGTTTTTATGCCGGAAAAGCGGGCAAAGCGGGGGTTTTGCCCGGTCAGCTTCATTTCAAAGCCTTTGGAGGTTTTTTGCATCACATACCAAATCAAAAATGCCATGATCGCAGCGGCAAAAATGGCAGTGCTCAGGCTGGAGCCGGGGATCAGCCCGCCAAACCAGTGCTGCGCGCTGAGCTGCTCCGTGCCGGCCACAATGGTCTTGCTGGCGCTATTCCACGGGCCTTTTGCCAGGTACTGGCAAAGACTGGCGGCGATCGTGTTGAGCATGATGGTGGTGATGACCTCATTGACCTTCACCTTTACCTTTAAAACACCGGGGATCAGCGCATACAGTGCGCCGGTGGCAATCGCCGCCAGAGCCGCCAGGGGAATGGTCACCCAAGCGGTGACGCCGCTGAGCCAAACGCCGACCTGTGCAGCGGCGATGGCGCCCAAAAGCAGCTGACCCTCGCCGCCTACGTTAAAGATACCCACGCGCGCACCCAGCACACAAGCCAGTCCGCACAGACACAGCACCATGGCGTATTCCAGCACATCGCCGAAATGTCGCGCATTGGAAAAAGCACCCTGGAACATGGCAAGATAGGCCGTGCCGGGATGATGTCCGGAAACTGCCAGGATCACCGCGCCAATGGCAAAGGCCAGCAGCACGCTGATTGCAAGCGCCAGCAGATAATCCCAATGGATCAACTTACGCTTCTTCATGTGCAAGCTCCTTTCCCGACCGGCTGCCGGTCATGTAATAGCCAATTTCCTCCTTGGAAATGGCGGAGGGGTCAAACTCGCCGGTAATTTCACCTTCGTAGAGGGTGATGATGCGATCCGAAAGGCGGAACACCTCGTCAAGATCGGCGGAAACCAGCAAAATTGCGCAGCCGGAATTTCTCTTTTCGATGATGCGGCTGTGGAAAAACGCCATCGCGCCGACGTCCACGCCGCGCGTGGGTTGAGAAATCAGCAAAACCGGCGTGTCAAAGGAAAACTCCCGCGCCACAACGACCTTTTGCATATTGCCGCCGGACATATCGCCCACGCGCATATCGATGCCGGAGCCGCGAATGTCAAAGCTGTCATAGATCTGCTGGGAATATTGGGCGATGGCGCGGGTGTCCTGATGGAAGCCAAAGCGGTTGAATTCCGGCAGCATATGCTTGCCGACCAGCAGATTATCCTGCACGCTGGCGTCTTTGCTGACGCCGGTCGCCAGCCGATCCTCCGGAATGTGTGCAAGTCCCATTGCGCGGATCTCTCCCGGCGTTCTGCCCACGGCATTTTGCCCGCAGATGCAGATGCTGCCGCCTGTAACCGGTCGCATCCCGGCAATGGCTTCGAGCAGCTCACTTTGTCCGTTGCCCTCAATGGCGGCGATGCCCAGAACCTCGCCCGCGTGAACCTGCAGGGACAGACCGTTCACGGCGCGCAGCCCTCTGTCATTTTGTACGGTCAAATCTTCAACGGCGATCTGCACCGCGCCCCGTGTGCCGGTACGTGCAAGCTGGTCAAACAAAACCGGCCGACCCACCATCATGGATGCCAATTGCCGCTGTGTTACGTGTGCGGTTTCCTCCACGCCAACGAGCTTGCCCTTGCGCATCACGCCAACACGGTGGGAAATGGCCATCACTTCGCCCAGCTTGTGGGTGATGATGATGACGGTCATATTTTTTTCCGCAACAATGCGGCGAATAACATCGAACAATTCGTCTGTTTCCTGCGGCGTCAAAACGGCGGTCGGCTCGTCCAAAATCAAAATATCCGCGCCGCGATAAAACGCCTTGAGAATTTCTACGCGCTGCTGTAGACCGACGCTGATTTCCTGTACCACGGCGGACGGCTCCACTTGCAAACCGTATTCCGCCACCAGCTGCCGGGTGATGTCCTCGGCAGCGCGGTTGTCAAAGAACAGCCCCAGCTTGCGCGGCTCCTGCCGCATCACGATGTTCTGCGCAACGGTGAACGAGGGCACCAGCATAAAGTGCTGATGCACCATGCCAACGCCGTGCGCAATGGCGTTTTTGGGAGAAAACTGCGTGATTTTTTCGCCCTGAACGGTAATTTCACCGGAGGTTGGCGTATGAATACCGTATAACAGGTTCATCAATGTACTTTTTCCGGCGCCGTTTTCACCGACCAGCGCAAAAATTTCGCCGCGCCGAATGTCCAACGAGATATCGTCATTGGCCAGCACACCGGGAAATTGCATACTGACGTGCGAAAAGGATACCGCGATCTCATTTTGATCCTTCATTTTTTCACCTCACGAATCACAAAGTAAGACGTCCCGAAAAAGGGGGCTGTATCAAAACACGAATGCTTTGACACAACCCCGTGTCGATTTTGGACTTATCTGGTGGTGTCTACCGTGATTTCACCGGAGGCGATTTGCTCTGCCAGTGCTTCCACCTCGGCCTTCAAATCATCGGAAACCTGCTGCTTGGCGCCCTCTTCACCATAGCCGATGCCCACATAGCCATCGCTGATGCCGGTGACCCAAGTGGTACCCCAGCGGGAGGTGTCGTTGTTGATATAGTCCTTGATTGCGGCATAGATGGAATTGCCGACTTCTTTTTTCATGGAGCAGATGATGACGTCTTCATCGATGAACTTCTGGTCGCTGTCCACGCCGATGGCATAGAAGCCCTCTTCCTTTGCGGCCTGGAACACGCCGTCACCGGCGGCAGAGGCGATCTGGAACACAACGTCGGCGTTCTGCTCATGCAGCTGCAGGGCGCAGTCCTTGCCCTTGGCCACATCGTCATAGGAGTCGGTGTAGTTGTGGACAGTCTGCGTATCTGCGCTGAAATACTTTGCGCCCTGTTCAAAGCCGACGATAAAGTCGTTGATGGTGTCGCTGTCCTCGCCGCCCACAGCGCCGACGACACCGGTTTCGGACATGGCGGCTGCAATGTAGCCTGCCAAGAAGGAACCTTCGTTTTGTGCGTATGTAATGTTCAGAACGTTACTTACAGGCGCGGTGGTGGCGTTGTCCACCCAGATCCAACGCACATCGGGGTATTCCGGGGCGATGGTTTCGATATCATAGAATTCCCAACCGACACACACAACGATGTTGGCCTTGTCGGCAGCGTTGCGCATCTGGTTGGCGTGGTTTTCGCCGTTGCACTCAATGGTGCTGGTTTCCACGTCAAAATCGGCAGCCAGACGCTCCAGACCCGCTTTGGAGGAGTCATAGAAGGAACGGTCGCCAAATTTATCGGCCACGACCAGTGCAATTTTTAACTTGGTGTTGTCAACGCCGGTGCAGCCGGTCAGACCGACCATCATGCCGACCAGCATGGCTGCAAACAGCAAAACGGCTATCAATTTTTTCATAATTGTACCTCTTTCCAATTTCGTTGCGGATTTCCGCTGATTCTATTATAATGCTTTTCCGGCCTGTGCGCAAGAGGTTGGCGAATTTTTCGGCCGTTTCCGGATAAAAATTTTTTTGTAAAAATTTGTCGGTTTTGACAAGAGAAATTCTTGCGCAAATCTGATACAATAGGCGGGAGGTGAAGCAAATGAAATATCGTTGTCTTGTCATGGATCACGATGATACGGTGGTCGACAGCACTGCCACGGTGCATTTTCCCAGCTTTTTGGCCTATCTTCGGCAGACCGGAAGAACGGCGGATTATACGCTGGAGGAGTATTTTCGGAAAAATTTTGGCCCTGGGATGCTGTCGCTGTTACAGGATGAACTGGGCATGAGCCCTGCGGAGATGGAGCAGGAGCATGAATTTTGGAATGCATACGTACAAAATCACGTGCCGAAGGCCTATCCCGGCATGGCGGAAATTCTTCATGCGCACAAGGCAAACGGCGGCATTTTGTGCGTCGTGTCGCACTCTCTTTCTGCCAATATTTTGCGTGACTATCGCGAAAACGACCTCCCGCAGCCGGACATGGTCTTTGGCTGGGAGCTTCCGCAGCAGCAGCGCAAGCCAAGTCCCTATGCGCTGCAAACAATTATGGCAACCTATCATTTGCAGCCGGAGCAGCTGCTGGTGGTAGACGATTTAAAGCCCGGCTATGACATGGCCAATTGCTGCGGCGTTCCGTTTGCAGCAGCGGGCTGGGCAAATGACATCCCGGAGATCGAGCATTTTATGCGGAAAAACAGCCGGCTTTACTTTAAAACAGTGGCCGAGCTGGCGGATTTTCTGCGATAATTAACAGCGGACAGGGCGCATTTTACATATGCCCTGTCCGCTGGTTTGCATCGGCGGATTTTTGTGCAATGGCATGAAAAAACTCCTTCCGAGTGAGGGGAAGGAGATAATTTCAGTTCATTAGGCGAGCTTGTTCAGCTTCAAGGTCATGCTGCTCTTTTTGCGGGCAGCGGTATTCT
>CAMDZY010000036.1 GCA_945910975.1 uncultured Clostridia bacterium
CACTGCTGGACGATGCGCTGCCCCAGCAGGCCATCACCAGCGCACTGCGAAAATATACAAAATGAGGTGACGCAATTTGCAAAGAATCGGCGTATTTGTCTGCTGGTGCGGTTCCAACATTGCCGCCACCGTAGACGTTCAGGCCGTATCCGACGCGCTGGCCAAAGAGCCGGGCGTTGTGTTTGCGACCAACTATCAATATATGTGCTCCCAGTCCGGGCAGGAAATGATTCAAGACGCCATCCGCGATTACCGCTTGACCGGCGTTGTCATTTGCTCGTGTTCTCCGCGCATGCACGAAACCACGTTCCGCAAAACGGCGCAGCAGGCCGGTATCAACCCTTATATGGTGGAGATCGCCAATATCCGCGAGCAATGCTCCTGGGTACATAAGGACAAGGTCGCCGGAACGGAAAAGGCAATCATTCTGGGCAGAGCCGCCATTGCCAAGGTGCAGCTCAACGCGCCTTTAACTGCCGGCGAAAGCCCCGTGACCAAGCGCGCACTGGTCATCGGCGGCGGCATCGCAGGCATTCAGACCGCCTTGGATATCGCCGATGCCGGCTTCCCGGTGGACATTGTGGAAAAGAAGCCCACCATCGGCGGCAAAATGACCCAAATCGACAAAACCTTCCCCACACTTGACTGCGCCGCGTGTATTTTGACTCCGAAAATGGTCGATGTGGCGCAAAATGACAAGATTCGCATCTTCTCCTACTCGGAGGTCGAAGCAGTAAAAGGATTTGTTGGCAATTTCCATGTGACAATTCGCAAAAAGGCGCGTTATGTCAAGGAAGATGTCTGCACCGGCTGTGGCCTTTGCACGGAAAAATGCCCGCAGAAAAAGGTGCCCAACGAATTTAATCTCGGTTTGGACAACCGCCGCGCCATCTATATCCCGTTTGCACAGGCGGTGCCAAAAGTCGCGACCATCGACCCCAATTACTGCACGATGCTCAAAACCGGCAAATGCGGCGTCTGCTCCAAGGTCTGCACCGCCGGAGCCATTGATTACAAGCAAAAAGATACGCTGGTGGAGGAGGATTACGGCGCAATCGTTGTCGCTACCGGCTTCAATCCCATTTCCATGGAGAAATTTGACGAATTTGCCTACAGCAAAAGCCCCGATGTGGTCACGTCTTTGGAATACGAGCGCTTAATGAACGCTGCCGGCCCTACCGGCGGCACGCTGCTGCGCCCCTCCGACGGTACGCACCCGCACACCATCGTGTTTGTGCAGTGCGTCGGCTCCCGCTGCGACGGCGGGGAAAAGGGCAAGCCCTATTGCTCCAAAATCTGCTGTATGTACACGGCAAAGCACGCCATGCTGACCCGCGAAAAGTACCCCGACACGGAAGTATACGTATTTTATATTGACGTGCGCACGCCCGGCAAGAATTTTGACGAATTTTATCGCCGCGCGGTCGAGGAATACGATGTCCACTACATCAAGGGCATGGTCGGCAAGGTCACGCCAGAGGGCGGCAAGCTGAAGGTGCAGGCATCCGACCTGCTCGGCAACCGTCAGATGCACATCGATGCCGACATGGTCGTTTTGGCCACAGCCATCGAGCCGGACAAAAGCGCCCGCCCGCTTGCCACGATGCTCACCGCGTCCATGGATACCAACGATTTCTTCACCGAGGCGCACCCCAAGCTGCGCCCGGTCGAAAGTCCGACTGCGGGTGTGTTCCTCTCCGGCGCCTGCCAAGGCCCCAAGGACATCCCCGAAACGGTCGCACAGGCAGGCGCTGCGGCAAGTAAAGTCATCGGTTTGCTGGTGAAAGACCATCTGACCTGCAATCCCTGTGTTGCCAAACCGGATGAACTGATGTGTAACGGCTGTTCCAGCTGCGAAAAGGTCTGCCCCTACGGCGCTATTTCCTATCAAGACAAGGAATTCCGAGGCCCCAACCGCACGACGCTGCTTCGCCGCGTGGCCGTGGTCAATCCGGCGGTCTGCCAAGGCTGCGGCGCTTGTACCGTGGCTTGTCCCAGCGGCGCGATGGATCTGCTGGGCTTCTCAAACAGCCAAATCATGGCGGAGGTGGATGCGATATGCAAGTAAACGAAACCTTTACCCCCACCATTGTGGCATTTTGCTGCAACTGGTGTTCCTATGCCGGTGCCGACCTGTCCGGCACGAACCGGCTCAGCTATCCCGCCAATGTGAAAATTATCCGCATTCCCTGCTCCTGCCGCCTGAACCCGATGTTCATTTTGCGGGCATTTCAGCGGGGCGCGGACGGCGTGATTTTGTGCGGCTGCCACCCCGGCGACTGCCACTATACCACCGGCAACTACTATGCCAGACGCCGCATGACATTGCTTTTCTCTATGCTGGACTATCTTGGCATTGAAAAAGAGCGCACCCGCGTGGAGTGGGTGTCCGCAGCGGAAGGCGCAAAATTTGCCGCCACCATGAATGACTTTGCCGCCACGGTGACAAAGCTGGGCAAGAATAAGCGATTGGAGGATCTGCGATGCACGAAATGATCAAGGCCAAAGCCATTGAATTGCTGGAAAGCGGTTGCGTGAATCGCGTCTTGGGCTGGAAAGCCGGCGAGTTCTTCTACGATTTGACCCCCGCCGTTTTCACCACCCGCGAAGAAATTGAGCGCGATTTTGTCTACAGCGTCTTTTCCGCCGCCAATCTTTCCAAATATCTCATCGCCGAGAGCCGTAAGGAGGGCAAGGTTGCCGCATTCTTAAAGCCCTGCGATTCGTATTCTTTCCAACAACTCTTAAAAGAACACCGCATTTGGCGCGACAACGTTTATGTCGTGGGCATCGCGTGTGACGGAATGTGCGACATGGATGTCATCCGCGACAAGGGCGTCAAGGGCGTGACCGCCGTGCATCAGGACGGCGAAAATTTGAAGCTGGAAACCCTGTACGGCACCGCCACCATGCCAAAGAGCGATGCGCTGCCGGAACGCTGCGTACACTGCAAGAGCCATAAAGTGGTGGTATTTGATGAAATGCTGGGCGAAAACGGCGAGGAAAACCCCGACAGCGGTCGCTTTGACGAGGTGGAGCGCATTGAGGCCATGACACCGGACGAACGCTTTGCGTTCTGGCGCAAGGAACTTTCCCGCTGCATTCGCTGCAACGCCTGCCGCAATGTCTGTCCCGCCTGCTCGTGCGAAAAGTGCGTGTTTGACAACGACAAATCCGGCGTCGCCCAAAAGGCTGCCGCCAGCGATTTTGAAGAAAATAATTTCCACATCATCCGCGCGTTCCATGTGGCGTCCCGCTGCACCGACTGCGGCGAATGCTCCCGCGTTTGCCCGCAAAAAATCCCGCTGCACCTGCTCAACCGCAAGTTCATCCGCGATATCAACGAGCTTTACGGCACCTATCAGGCCGGTGCGGACATGGACACCAAGCCGCCTTTGATGGACTTTACCAAGGGCGATGCAGAGCCGTCCGTTGTGTACGGGAGAGGAGGCAAGCAATGAAAAAAATCTCTCGTTCCGACCTGCCGCGTCTGTTTGAAGCATTGAGCCAAGCAAGACGCCTGTACATTCCCGCCGATGACGGCAGCGGGCAGGCAAAATTTTTGCCCTACACGCCCGGCATGGAGTTGACGCAAAACCTCAACACCGTGCGCAGCGCCAAGGATTTGTTTTTTCCGCAGGTGGAAAACTTGCTGAAATTTAAGGTACAGGGCAAGCAAATTGAAATTCTCGATGATCGCGACCCGGTCGAGCCGTTTGTGATTTTCGGCGTTCGCGCCTGCGATTGCCGCAGCTTTGACGTGCTGGACAATGTGTTTTTGCACGCCGAACCCGCCGACACGTTTTATCAGGCACGCCGCGAAAACGCCGTTGTCATGACGCTTGCGTGCAATGCGCCGGAGGAAACCTGCTTCTGCACCGTCTTTGGCATCGACCCTGCCGACCCCGCCGGAGATGTCACAATGTGGCAGACCAAGGACACCCTCTATCTGCGCGCCAACACCGAAAAGGGTGCGGCTGTGCTTGACGATTTGCCGCTTGACGATGCAGACGATGCCGCCGTGGCAGCACAGCAAGCCGCCACGCGCGAAATTCTGAAGAAACTGCCCCTGAAAGACCTCGATTTGAACGGCTTTGACCACGAGCATATGCTGCAAAAGTTCAATGATCCCCGCTGGGCGCAGCTTTCCGAAAGCTGCCTGGGCTGCGGCACCTGCACGTTTGTCTGCCCCACTTGTCAGTGCTACGATATCAAAGAATTTAACACCGGCAAGGAAATTCAGCGCTTCCGCTGCTGGGACAGCTGTATGTATTCCGATTTCACGCAAATGTCCGCCGGTCAGCCTCGCCCTACCCAAAAAGAGCGCTTCCGTCAGCGGTTTATGCACAAGCTGGTCTACTATCCGGCAAACAATGACGGCCTTTACAGCTGCGTTGGCTGCGGCCGCTGCCTGCAAAAATGCCCGATTCACATGAACATTGTGAAGGTCATCAAAACCTTGGGAGGTGAGTGCCATGACGCGTGACCCCTTGATTCCGATGCTGGGCGTCGTCACCGACATCCGCACCGACACGCCGGATGTGAAAACCTTCCGCGTGGTGGGACTTGACGGCAAAAAGCCCTTCGTCCACATCCCCGGCCAGTGCGCCATGCTCTCCATGCCCGGCGTGGGTGAGGCGTTGTTTTCCATCACGTCCTCGCCGACCAATGAGGAGTTTTTGGAATTTTCCATCAAAAAATGCGGCTGCGTGACCGATTGGCTGCACGGCATCGAACCCGACCAGCAGATCACCATTCGCGGCCCCTACGGCAACGGTTTTCCGGTTGACACCGACTTTGTCGGCAAAGACCTTGTCTTTGTGGCAGGCGGCATCGGGCTTGCGCCCCTGCGCTCGGTCATTAACTATGTCCGCCACTACCGCAGCCGTTATGGCACGGTCGATATTGTCTACGGCGCGCGCAGCAAGGAGGATTTGGTTGATTTTCAGGAAATTCTGGACGAATGGAGCCAAGAAGACGGCATCCATGTCCACCTGACCATCGACCGCCCGCAAGACGGTTGGGACGGCCACGTTGGTTTTGTACCTAACTACGTCAAAGAGCTTGGCTTTGACACCGGCAAAACGGTTGTTATGTGCGGCCCTCCCATCATGATCAAGTTTACTTTGGCCGGACTGCTGGAATTGGGCTTTGATAAGACGCAGGTCTACACTACGTTTGAGTTGAAAATGAAATGCGCGCTCGGCAAATGCGGCCGCTGCAACATCGGCGACAAATACGTCTGCAAGGACGGTCCTGTGTTCCGTCTGGATCAAATGGATACCTTGCCCGATGAATATTGACGGAGGAAACATATGGAACAAATGGTAACAATTTATCTCTTTGGCAAAAAGCATACCGTTCCCGCCAGCCTGACCATCATGGAAGCCATGGAATATTCCGGCTATCAGCTGGTGCGCGGGTGTGGCTGCCGCAACGGCTTCTGCGGCGCTTGCGCCACCATTTACCGCATCGCCGGTGACCGTGAACTGAAAACCGGCTTGGCCTGCTCCACCAAGGTGGAGGACAATATGTACGTGGCAACGCTGCCCTTCTTCCCCTTGGTCAAGGAGAAATATAACATTGAAAATGTCAAGCCGACCGAGCAGATCATGATGCAGCTTTACCCCGAAATTTATGCCTGTGTCGGCTGCAATGCCTGCACCAAGGCCTGTCCGCAGGGCTTGAACGTGATGCAATACATTGCCTATGCCCAGCGCGGCGACTACGCCAAATGTGCCGAGGAATCCTTTGACTGCGTGATGTGCGGCATCTGCTCGTCCCGCTGCCCCGCCGGAATTTCCCACCCGCAGGTGGCCATGCTGGCACGGCGGCTCAACGGCAAATATCTTGCGCCCCACTGTGACCATCTGGACAAGCGCGTGGAGGAAATCCAAAAGGGCGAGTTGGAGGACTTGATTCAAAGTCTGATGAACAAGCCGCTGGAAGAACTCAAAGAGCTGTACAACCACCGCGATATCGAGGCGTAAGGAGGGACTGCAATGTATCAGGACAAAATGATTTTAGAATCCCTAAAAAAGGTCGAAGCCGCCCGTGCGGAAAATGTCAAATTGAATCCCCGTCGCATGAGCGCCGAGGAAAAGGAGCAATTGCTTGCTGCCTATCATCCCGACTATCGGCAGGATCAGTTCTCCGTTCTGCAAATCGGCGCCAATCAGGGCGAAAAGGTTCCCACTGAGTTGGCAGCACTTTTACAGGGCAAATCCCGCCTGGCCGATTGCAAGGTCAATCTGGAAAATCCCGATTATGACGTGGATGTGCTTGTGATTGGCGGCGGTGGTGCCGGTGCATCGGCTGCCATCGAAGCCGACAACGGCGGGGCAAAGGTCATGGTCGTGACCAAGCTGCGCATGGGCGATGCCAATACCATGATGGCCGAGGGCGGCATTCAGGCGGCGGATAAGGAAAACGATTCCCCCGCGCAGCATTTTTTGGACGCCTATGGCGGCGGTCACTTTGCCGCGCAGAAGGATTTGCTCTACAAGCTGGTCACGGAAGCGCCGGAAGCCATTCAGTGGCTGTCAAGTCTGGGCGTGGAATTTGACAAGGCGCCGGACGGCACCATGATCACGACCCACGGCGGCGGCACCTCCCGCAAGCGGATGCACGCAGCCAAGGACTATTCCGGCGCGGAAATCATGCGCACGCTCCGCGATGAAGTGCTCAACCGGGGCATTCCGGTTGTGGATTACACTGCTGCAATCGAACTGTTGAAGGACGAAAAGGGCAACTGCGCCGGTGCCGTTCTGATGAACATGGAAAACGGCGAACTGTATATCGCGCGTGCCAAAACCGTCATTCTCGCCACCGGCGGTGCAGGACGTCTGCACTATCAGGGTTTCCCGACCTCCAACCACTATGGCGCAACGGCGGACGGCTTGGTGCTTGGCTATCGTGCGGGCGCACGTCTGCTCTATGCCGACACGCTGCAATATCACCCCACCGGCGCGGCATTCCCGGCGCAGATTTTCGGCGCATTGGTCACTGAAAAAGTCCGTTCGCTCGGCGCAATGCTGATCAACGCCAACGGCGAAGCCTTTATGAACCCGCTGGAAACGCGCGATGTGTCCGCTGCTTCCATCATCCGCGAATGTTCCGACCGCAACAACGGCGTGCAGACCCCGCAGGGCAAAGCGGTTTGGCTCGATACGCCGATGATTGAAATCAAGGGCGGCGCGGGAACGATTGAAAAGCGCATTCCCGCCATGATGCGGATGTTCGGCAAGTATGGCATCGACATCCGCAAGGAGCCGATTCTGGTCTACCCGACATTGCACTATCAAAACGGCGGCCTGAAAATCACCGCCGATGGGCAAAGCGATCTGGAAAACCTGTTTGTTGCCGGCGAAGCAGTCGGCGGCATCCATGGCCGCAACCGTCTGATGGGCAACAGCCTGCTTGACATCATCGTCTTTGGCAGAAATGCCGGTCGCAACGCCGCCGAAAAGGCAAAGCAGGTCACGGTTGGCGCATTGAACCTCGACCATGTGGCAGAATTTGAAGAAAAACGCCGCGCCGCCGGTATCTCCGACGACACGGTATCTCCCAAGCTGCTGCCCAACTATACCCGTCTGCGTGAGAGGAGGGAATAACATGGATTGGGCTAGTATTTTAGAAGCCGCAATGGTCATCTGCTTTGGCCTGTCCTGGCCGCTGTCCATCATCCGTTCGGTGCGTTCCAAGTCCACCCAGGGCAAGAGCCTGCCGTTTATGTGCTTCATCGCCGTCGGCTACCTCTGCGGCATCGCCGCGAAGCTCCTCACGTCTGACTATAATTTGGCATTCTATTTCTACTTTCCAAATATTATCATGGTCTGTACCGACATCGGTCTGTACTTCCGCAATAAGAAACTGGAAAATCAATAAGCAGCAAAATACCGCGCCGGAGTATTGCTCCGGCGCGGTGATTTTATTTATTTGATTAAGAGAAAATATACCAGTACCACAATACCCAATGCGATGCGATACCAGCCAAAGGCCGTAAAATCGTGTTTTTTGATAAAATCCATTAAGAATCGAATGACAAACAACGAAACGGTGAAGGCAACCACCATGCCCACCAGCAAAACAACGACCTGCCAGCCGGTGAATGCGAAGCCGAATTTGGTCAGCTTCAGCGCACTTGCGCCAATCATGGTGGGAACGGCCAGGAAGAAGGTGAACTCGGCTGCCGCCGTGCGGCTGGTGCCAAGCAGCAACGCGCCGATGATGGTTGCACCGGAACGGGAGGTGCCGGGAATCATGGACAGCACTTGGAACAGCCCAATGCCAAACGCAACCGGCCAGGTGATGTCTTCCAATGTTTTATAACGGGGCGTGTTATGCCGGTTCCAGCGCTCAATCAAAATAAAGGCGACGCCATAGACAATCAGCATGGTGGCGATGGAGGTCGGATTGCCGAAATGTGCCTCCAGGTAATCGTCCAGCAGCAGACCAAGCACGGCGGAGGGAACACACGCCACCGCGACCTTGAGCCACATGGACACGGTTTTCTGCTTGATTGCAGCTGACAGGGGCTGATTCGGCTTTCTGCGGCGGAACGGCCACATTTTGTGCCAGAACAGCACGACGACCGCCAAAATTGCGCCCAGCTGAATGACCACAAAGAACATTTCCTTGAACGCTTCCGGCTGTTTCAGGGTGGCAAATTCGTCCACCAAAAGCAAATGGCCGGTGCTGCTGATTGGCAGCCATTCGGTGATGCCTTCCACAATTCCGTATAGTATTACTTTTAATAGTTCCAAAAACTTCATGATTTTCTCCTTAAATTACAAAACCGCCGTTGACACCCAGAACTTGTCCGGTGACGAATTGCGCATCCGCCAGATAAAGCATCGCCTGCGCCACCTGTTCCGGTGTGCCAAGCGCATCAAGCGGCGTTTCCTCGCGCAGCATATCCAGCGTGTCCTGGCTGAGTTCGGCAAGCATATCCGTACAAATGACGCCCGGCGCGATGGCGTTGACCCGGATATGAGACGGGCCAAGCTCCTTGGCGAGCGCTTTGGTCATGGCGATCACCGCGCCCTTTGTGGCAGAATAACCGACCTCACAGCTCGCGCCGACCTGTCCCCACATGGAGGACACATTGATGATGCAGCCCGCCTGTTTTTGCAGAAAATGGGGCAAAGCCGCATTGATGCAGCGGTACATTCCGTGTACATTGACGTTAAACAGGCGCAGCCAATCTTCCTCACCGGTCTGTGAAATCAGCCCCGTGACGGAAATGCCTGCGTTGTTGATGAGGATATCCACCGAAGAAAGCCGGGCAAACGCCGCTTCTACCTCTGCGGTACTGCCGACATCCGCGCAGATGGCTTTTGCGCCGGTTTGGGCAGCTAAGGCATTTGCGGCGTCATGGTGGGTCGCATACAAAAAAGAAACCGAGTCGCCCCGCCGGGCAAAGGCGCGAACTGCCGCCGCGCCGATCCCACGGGAGCCACCGGTGATGACAACGTGTGCCATAATATGAAATACCGTTCTTTCCGCCGCGCAGTGCGGCAAAATCTCAAATTACCGAACCGGCTTACCGCCGACGGGTTTTTGTGCGATGGTCGGCATACAGGCGGTTGGAGGACAGCTTGCTGTCGGAATCGGACATGAACTGCTTCAGCTTTTCCTCGAAGGTCAGCGGCTCGTGATTCTGCGGCGCGCTTTTGCGGCCGGCCGGCTTGGCCGGAGCCTTTTCCGGCGCTTGGGCGCGGCGAATGGAAAGACTGATCTTTCCGGCGGGATCCATGGACATGACCTTGACCTGGACGGACTGTCCCTCGGTCAGGTGGTCGCGGACATTGTTGACATAGGTGCTGGATACTTCTGAAATGTGTACCAGGCCGGTTTTCCCCTCCGGCAGGGCGATGAATGCACCAAAATTGGTAATGGATTTGACGGTTCCCACCACGATTGCGCCGACTGCTAACTCCATACGGTTGTTTGAATCCTCTCTAAAATTAGTTGTTGATGTCTTCAAAAATGATTTCGTCCGGATTGACGTAGCCCTGTGCGCGGGCGGCTTCTTCCATTGCATCGGAGTCGATGTCAACGGTGATTTGCGCCGGGTCCGGCTCGGAATCCGCATCGGCTCGCCGGGCAGCGGCATCGTATGCGCTTTGGTAGGCGGCCTGATAAGCGGCCATATCGTCATTGACGGATTTCATTTTTTCGTTGCTTTGGGTCAGAGCGGTGAGCTGCTGCTGCGCGGCTGCGTTTTCTGCCTTTGCCTGCTGAATCTGCGATTGCAGGGAGATCAGCATAGCGAATGCGCACACAATCAGCACCGCAAGCATCAGCTTGCCCAACAGGGATGTTTTGCGAAACCGCATGATGGCGGCCTCCTTTGTGTTTTTTTCTGGCGCTGTGCCATTTCTGCTCCTTTATCATAAACCATTTTTGAGCAGTTGAAAAGACATTTTTTGCAATTTCTTTGATTTTTTTGCAAAATTTTTTCAAAAAGTGCCACAACAGGCGGGTCGGTGTCAAAATCAGGCGAAGAATTTTTCGTAAAACCCATCGAAACGGGTGGCTGAGCGTCAAAAACCACAGAATCAACCCGCCGCCGATGCCCACGAAGAAGAACAGCCGGAACTCTCCAAACCCGGCATAGAGCGCGAACAGCAGCGCGGCGATGAGCGTGCCGAAGCAGAAAAGAAAATCCAGCAGATGCGTCAAAAATCGGAGCCGTTCGCGCACCGCGCGCAGCAGGTCATAATAAATGCCCAGACCGATGCCCAACACGATCGACAGTACCAGCTGGACGGTTTGCAGCGATACCGGCAGCTCCATCAGCCGAACAAGCGGGAAAACAGGCCGCCGGAGCGCTGGTTTTCCTCATAGACGAGGGAGATGATCAATCCCTCCACTGCCACCTGTCCGCCGTCGATGGACAATGTTTGCATATGTAGCCCCTGCCCCCGGATGAGCAACACACCGCAGCCGGTATGCAGCACCACAGTTTGCTCGTCAAAGCTCTCCACCTCCGTGACACCGCTCACCTTCAGCTGACGCCGGTTGTCCAACGTCAGCATATGCGGCGCATCCAACCGAACGGGTTCCTTTCCGTTTGCCATTGCCATGCTCCTCCCTGATTGTGTGTTTGCTATACTATACGCGGCCGGAGGAAAAATATGACGGCATTTTCCGCACGGATCCCGAATTTGAAAAAAATATGTGCCAAATTGCTTGGATATGGTTTGCAATTGCATTTTTTTCTGTTATAATGATAGAATCTATGACTATATTTTTACGCAAAAAGGGGGAGTCGCGTTGAACCGAAAGCTGAGCCGATTGATCCAGCCGGGAATGGCGCTGTATTTCGCGGTGATGCTGCTCTTTGCCGTGGCAACGGTATTTTGGCAGTGGGAGCTTTGGCTGCTGGCTGCGATCGAGGGCGGCATTATTGTGCTGCTGTACGGCTACTATAAAATCAGCACGGCCAGCCGCCGCCGCGCCATTTCTTCCTATATCCAAACGGCGACCGACACCCTGGAAACGGCGGCAAAGGGCGATATGCCGTTCCCGACGATTCTGGTGAAGCTCAACGACGGCGAGATCGTCTGGAGCAATGACCGTTTTAACAAAATCACCGGCATGAAGGAGTCCATGCTGGCGCAGCGCGTGGGTGATGTGCTGCCGGATTTCACGACCGACTGGCTTGCAAGCGGCAAGGCCGAAGCGCCCAAGGATGTTACAATGAACAAGCGCCGTTACCGTGTGCTGGGCAATGTGGTCAAGGAAAGCGACTCCGGCCTGCTGCTGGGTACTTTATATTTTGTCGATATGACGGAGCTGCTGCACGTCAAGGACGAATATATTCGTTCGCGCCCCATTGTGTGTATTATTCTGGTGGACAACTATGACGAGCTGACCAACAATCTCTCCGACGCATCCGTTTCCACCATGAATGCCGCAATCAACAACTGCATCAAGGACTGGGCGGACGGTATCGGCGGTCTGCTGCGAAAGCTGGAGCGCAATCGCTATCTGTTTTTGATGGAAGCCAAGGATCTGCACCGGGCAATCGATGAAAAATTCTCCCTGCTCGACACGGTGCGCAGTGTCACCAGCCCCAGAGGGGTCGCCGCAACGGTGTCAATGGGCGTGGGCAAGGACGGCGTCAGCTTTGAGGAGGATTATGATTTTGCATCGCTGTCCATCGAAATGGCACTGTCCCGCGGCGGCGATCAAGCCGTGATCAAGGATCGTTATAATTTCTCCTTCTATGGTGGCCGCGCCAGAGAAACAGACCGGAGAACGAAGGTGAAAAGCCGCGTGCTGGCGGCGTCTTTGGGTGAGCTGATCGCACAGTCCAGCCAGGTCTATGTGATGGGGCATAAAAATGCTGATTTGGATGCGCTCGGCGCGGCGGTGGGCGTGTGCTGCCTTTGCCGCAAAAAGGGCAAACAGGCCA
>CAMDZY010000037.1 GCA_945910975.1 uncultured Clostridia bacterium
TGGCGCTGTTTTTATTAGAAGGAGCGTCTTCGCCTTTTTGCAGTTTATTCGGCCGGGGCGCACGCTGCGGTGCAGGGGATTTTGGAGCCGGTTTTTCCGAAACGGGCTGCTTTGGGGCATCGGAGCGTTTGCGGTTGCGAGGACGGCGCGGCTCGGCTTCCTTTTTGGGCGCGGCGGCTTCCACGGCGGGAATGTCCTCCGGCATGGACTTAATAATGATAGAATCCAGCAACGGCTTGCGTTCGGTTTCTTCCGGCTCCTGCGGCTTTTTGACGATCGGATGGCCTGAGCCGGAAATGGGTGCCAAATCCTTGGGAATCGGCGGGTCGTTTTTCTTGGCCTTTCCGTTGCGCAAAACGCAGATATCACAATTTTGATAGCAGCCAATGGTGTCCGGCTTGTCCTCCATCCGAACCTTGACGCTTTGCCGCAGCAAATTCACATCCGTCACTGTGCCGCGACCGTCCGGTGTGTCTACAAAAGATTCGGCTTTGGGGCTGTTTTTAATCAAATCCTCGTAGGCGTCCTGTTCGTACTTTAAACAGCACATCAGTCTGCCGCAAGTGCCGGAAATTTTTGTGGGATTCAGGCTAAGGCTTTGCGTTTTGGCCATTTTGATGGAAACCGGCTGGAAGTCATCCAAAAACTGCTTGCAGCAGAACGGTCTGCCACAGATGCCCAGGCCACCCAGCATTTTTGCTTTGTCCCGGACGCCAATCTGACGCAGTTCAATGCGGGTGCGGAAAATGGAAGCCAGATTTTTTACCAATTCGCGGAAGTCGACCCGCTCGTCTGCGGTGAAGAAAAACAGGATTTTGCTGCCATCAAAGGCGCACTCTGCGGAAACCAACTGCATATCCAGATGATGTTCCGCGATTTTTTGTTGGCAAATCGAAAATGCCTTTTGCTCACGGACGCGGTTTTCCTCATTGACCCGCTCGTCCTGCGGCGTGGCCAGACGTAAAACCTTGCGCAGTGGCGCAACGACCTCTTTTTCACTGACGGTATGGTTTCCGCCTGCGCAATAACCAAACTCCGCGCCGCGCGCGGTGTCGATAATTACGTGGTCATTCTCATGCAATTCCAAGCCGTCCGGGTCAAAAAAGTAAATTTTCGTGCCATTCCGAAAGCGAATGTCACATACTTGAACCGTTTCCTCTGTTGCCGGTTCGGCAGTAGGCGTACGGTTGTCCTGATCGATTGTATCCATAAAATTCTCCATTCTGTCAAATACTGCGTTATAATTGAACTGATAATGCGCCGCAAATATGGCCTACGCCGACATTTGCGGTTGCCAATACCTGCGCGCGCTGCAAAATCTGCACACCGCGCAGGAGTTCTGCACCGGTTCGACGCCGGGCAATTGCGCGACATTCGGGAAAGGCGGCAGGAAGTCCAGCCTGAAACAGGAGGGTCTGCTCCAAAAGCATATGCCACTGTACCAGTATCGGGAGAAGCTGCTCGCGCTTCAGCTTTTCCATCGGAACAAGCACCTGCAGCAGTGCATGACGATTGTTTGCGGTGTAAGCCTGCGCAAACGCCACGGTTTGCGGCAGCAGTGCGCCGGCACTGTGCAGCATTTCCAACGCCTGCCCCAGATAACCGCCGGAACGGAACTGCGCGCTTTCGATTTCCTCGTCACTGCGTTCCGGGAACTGGCGGTGCAGCAGCTGCTGCAAAAGTGCCGGGGGCAGGGGAGAGAGACCCCACTCGGCACACCGGCTGCGGATCGTGGGAAGCAGCTTGTCGGCGTTTTCCGTCAACAGAAGAAATACGCCGTAGGTCGGCGGTTCCTCCATAATTTTGAGCAGGGCGTTTTGCGCGGCGTCGTTCATATCGTGTGCGCGGGGGAAAATATAGATTTTCCGATTGCCCTCGTTGGGGTAAATTGCCATATCCGCCCGAATTTCGCGAATCAATGACACCGGAACGATTTTTTTGGAAGCGTCATCGGCGATGATCACGTCCGGATGCTGATGGGAAAACACCTTGCGGCAGGCATTGCAGCGGCGGCAAGGCTTTTCGCCGGAGCCGGTGCATTGCAGCGCGGCGGCGATCAAGGTCGCCAGCGTCTTTTTGCCGGAACCGGCCGGCCCACTGATCAGAATGCTGTGCGGCATTTTGTTTTGCACGACAGCTGCCTGTAGGCGGCGCTTTAAGCCATCGTTGCCATAAAAATCGCCAAAATCCATGCTGTTCCCCCATCAATCAAGCCAAATATAACTTATTATAACGCGTTTGCGGGAATATTTCCATCATTATTTTTTCCTTTGACAAATTTATTTGATATTTTGATGTAGCTTTGCAAAAAATTCAAGAATTACCGAAAAACTGTTGACAAACGTAGACATAGTATGGTAAAATGTGTTTACATCAGTAAACGATTCACTGAACACGCAAAAACGGAAAGGAGAGTGAAAAAATGAAGGAACCGAATGTCAATCTGACCCCGGCGGAGTGGAATGTGATGGAGTGCTTTTGGGAGCGTTCCCCACTGACCGGTCGGGAGGTGGTTGAGCAGATGCAGGCGTGCTGCGGTTGGAGTCGCTCCACAACACTGACGCTGTTAAGCCGAATGGAGAAAAAAGGGGCATTGGGCGTCGAAACCGAAGGCAACAAGCGGCAGTTTCATCCGCTGGTCTGCCGGGAGGACGCCGCTTTACAGGAAACAGAGAGCTTTATCGACAGAATTTACAGCGGCAGCCTGAGTTTGATGGTCAGCGCAATCACCCGGAAGCAATCACTTTCGCAAAAGGAAATCGATGAGTTGTATGCAATTTTAAAGGGATTGGAGGAGGAAGGAAATGGCTGAGTGGATCATTTCATCCTCGGTTTTGATTCTTGTTGTAATTGTCCTGCGCGCGGCGTTAAAAGGAAGAATCAGTCTGCGACTGCAATACGGCCTGTGGGCGCTGGTACTGCTGTGCCTGCTTGTGCCGATCAGCTTTGGCAGCAGCAATCTCAGTGTGATGAATGTTGTGGAGCATCCCAAAACCAACACCGCCCCTGTTGCCGTTGAAAATGCGAATCGTGAAACGGTCGAGTTGCCAGCCCCAAAACCGAATGCAAATTTCACTGTCACGCCGCAGAAAACACAACCCCCGGTCAACACAATCCAGCCAAGCCAAACGAAATCTGCCGAAAAACCGGTCGACATTACAATTATCCTTTTGGTTATTTGGGGCGTTGGTGCAGTGGCGGTTTTGGTGTGCTTTGTTGCTACGAATTTCCATTTTGCGCGAAACGCCAAACGGTCACGGCGCGCCTTGCCGGTGGAATACTGCAAGCTGCCTGTTTATGTGACCGATCACGTTGAAACGCCCTGCCTGATCGGACTGTTTCGGCCTGCCATCTATCTCACACCGGAAGCAACGGTCAACAAGACGGTTCTCTGGCATACGATCGAACACGAGCAAACGCACTATCGCCATAAGGATCATATTTGGTCGTTCCTGCGCGGCGTATGTCTTGTGCTGCACTGGTATCATCCGCTCGTCTGGTGGGCAGCCGTGTTGTCCCGCAAGGACGCAGAGTTGGCCTGCGATGAGGCAACCATCCGCCGAATCGGCGAAGAAGAACGCGCAGAGTATGGCCGCACCCTGATTGGACTGTCATGCCGGAAGCGTCCGGAGCTTTTGCTGACCGCCACAACCATGACCGGCAGCAAAAGCACCATCAAAGAGCGGATCGTATTGATTGCCAAAAAACCGAAAACCGCAGTCTGTACGCTGATTGCCATCATCGCCATCACTGCAATCGTGGTCGGCGTCACCTTCACCGGCGCGAAAGATAAACCGGAAGCGGTGCCGCCTAAAGAAGATTACGCAGTAGCTCAGCTGGAGCGTAAATATACCCCATGGGGTTGGGCGCAGGAAGTCACGGCAGATAAACTGGATCTGTCGGATTATGGGATAGAACTCCCGCAATTCAAGCAATCGCTTGTTGGATACTTAAACGCTTTGAAGAAGTCCAATTTCACCTATAGTTCCACAGAACTTCAACATTGTACGATCACGGAATTGAGATTCACAGTCGGTACGCCGTATGTTTATAAGCTCTATTTGAGTAACGATCCGGATTGCATGACGTTGGAGTTCCGGGGAGAGTACTGGGATATCAATAGCCCGGAACTGCGAGAATTCATGTTAAACTTCTATCAGGAAAGGCTTTATTCATGGAGAGTTCGTTTTCCTGAACCGGAACCGGAGCCGGAAGTCTCTCCTGTAATATTAAATTATATGGAAGACTTGATTTCCTATGGTGATCCATCAATGACGCTTTATTTAAAGGATGGCAGCGCATATGGTCCTGTTGTTGTTGATGAATGGCATGCATCCTATCTTACAAATGGCTTGGATACCTATATGTGGGTGGAAATGGAAAAAACGCCGGAGGAACCGTGTGACTATCAGATTGTTGTTACTTCCAATGACGGCACAAAGCGCATGACCTTCCGCCCCGATGGCGATTGGGGCGCAGTGGAATACAATGACGGCAATACCACAACCTATTGGCTTGCAACAACATCTGAGGATTCTTATTCTGCGTTTCAAAGGATCCGGACAGCCTACGATTCGCAGGATCCAGGCGAACCAATCGTGTTCTATGTAGAAGGTGGCGCAGAGGAAGCGGCGGGGTATTTTGCCAAGTACGCATATGGAGAACATCTAAAATCTCGTGCACCGGGTGGCTCATACTCCATTCATGAATATGAAGCGATAGAATGGGAAGCGGAACAGATCAGAGAGGACGATAAAGTGGTAACAGGACACGTGAGCTACGCATTTGTCCCCGATGTAATCAGCGATCAGGCCTTTTGGTGGATTCCAAATACATGGGAATATGAAGACAGGTATGCTGCGTTCAGAACCTTTATCCTACAAAAAAAGGATGATGGTCTCTGGTATTGTCTGGATATTGGAACCGGAAATTTTTTCATAACGGATGTGCCGCAATAGCAGAACCCGCATGAAAGCCGGTCAAAACCGTGCAGACGACAGGGCTTTGATCAGCAGGGGAATTGTCAAGAGGAAAGAATTGCAAAAATAGCTACAAGCGGCGATTGATACACTTTTGGCGGTGATTCTCATTTGCATCCTATATCAGGGCGCGCAAAATAGGCGGCAAACGATACACTAGGGGACTGCATCCGCTTGATGCAGTCCCCTATGTAATGCATTTTCAGTTTTCGTTCGGGTCGATGATGGAGTCGTCGTTGAAAACCCAATCCTGCACGTTGACAATGTCGAATTTATCCTTTGCGGTGCGGATGACGATTTTGCTTAGTCCGGCGTTGATGATCATCCTGCGGCAGGCGGGGCAGGGGCGAAGATTCTCCACATATTCGCCGGTTTCGGCATCCTGTGCAGAAAGGTAAATGGTGCCGCCGATGCACTCGCTGCGAGAAGCGGAAATGATGGCGTTTGCTTCTGCATGCACACTACGGCACAGCTCATACCGCTGCCCGTCGGAGATGTTCAACCGGTCGCGGACACAGTATCCAAGATCAATGCAGTGCGCGCGGCCACGCGGTGCGCCATTGTAGCCGGTGGATACGATTTCATCGTTGCGGACAATCAGCGCGCCATAGTGCGTTTTGGAACAGGTGGAACGTTCGGAAACGGTTTGCGCAATGTCCAGATAGTAATTTTCTTTGTCGATGCGGCTCATAATCCGTCCTCCTGACAAAATTTTCTTGCATTCATTATACATCGTATTTTTGAAAAATGCAAGCAGTTTTGCAACTTTGCTCCATTTTTGGTGAAAATAGTGCAAAAAACTCGAAGATTTGCTCCACTCAAACGCCTGTTTTCGACATTTTCCGACAAAATATACAGAAATTCTATGTATTTTTTTCGCTGCCGATGGGGTGGCGTTTGGCAAAATGCTCAAAAAGGCAGGGTAAGATTTGTCAAAAAAAGCAATCATAATTTCATTGCAATTTGTGCAAAAAGTATGTATAATAAAAAAGGAATTGAAGATTGATAGCTGTAACGAAGTGCTGCGCGCACGGGCTTCCAACTATCACTCGGCTTTTGCCTGAGTGGAGTTATTTTGAGTTTTCAAGATGGCTCCCTTTTTTCTTTTTAAGGAGGATTATACTATGTATCTTGTCGCAAACGGCAGACTCATTACCCGCAGCGAGAACACGCCTTACCTTCCCGATGGCGGCGTTGTCATTGACGGCACAAAAATCAAAGAGGTCGGCACCACTGCCGAGCTTCGCAAAAAATACCCGCAGGCGGAATTTATCGATGCCAAGGGCGGCGTCATTATGCCGGCTTTCATCAATGCACATACACATATCTACTCTGCACTGGCACGTGGCCTGTCCATTGTGGGCAACAACCCCACCAACTTCTTTGAGGTTTTGGACGGAACATGGTGGGCCATGGATCGCAAGCTGTATATGGAAGGCACCCGCGCTTCTGCCAATGCACTGTACATAGACTGCATCAAACAGGGCGTCACCACCATTTTTGACCACCACGCTTCTTTTGCCGAAATTCCCGGCACATTGCACACCATCGGCGAATCGGCAAAGAAATTCGGCATCCGCTCCTGTCTGTGCTACGAGGTCTCCGACCGTGACGGCGAAGAAAAGAGCTTGCAGGCCATCAAGGAAAATGCCGACTGGATCACCGAGTGCGAAAAGAACAAGGATCCTATGCTGGCTGCTATGTTCGGCGGCCATGCGCTATTCACCATTTCCGACAAGACCTTTGACCGCATGGTCGAGGCCAACAACGGCCGCACCGGTTACCACATCCACGTGTCCGAGGGCATGAACGATGTGTACGATTCTCTGCAAAATTATGGCCGCCGTCCGGTTCAGCGCTTGCAGGATCATGGCATTTTGGGCGAAAAGACCATTCTCGGTCACTGCATCCATGTCAATTCCGCAGAGATTGAACTGATTAAAAATACCGGCACCATGGTCGTCAACAATCCGGAATCCAATATGGGCAACGCGGTCGGCATCTGCCCAGTGCTGCCGCTTTACAAGGCGGGCATCCTGCTCGGCATGGGTACCGACGCCTATACCAACGACATGCTTGAATCGTTGAAGGTCGCGCTCTGCTCGCAGCGCAATAACGCCTGCCTGCCGAACGTTGCATGGTGCGAAGTTACCGATATGCTGTTCAAGAACAACGCCAAAATCGGCGCAAAATATTTCCCCGACAAGCTGGGTGTTCTGGAAGCCGGCGCGGCTGCCGATGTGATCGTCATGGACTACAAGCCGTTCACGCCGTTCTCCGATGAAAACATTGACGGTCACATGATTTTCGGCATGACCGGCAGACAGTGCCAGACCACCATCGCCAACGGCAAGGTTTTGATGAAAGACCGCGAACTGGTCGGTATTGATGAAGAGGCTGAAAACGCCTATATTCTCGAACAGGCCAAGAAGCTGTGGGGCGATTTGAACCACCGTACATACTAATTTGGAGGTAACACTATGTCTGAAAGAATGTATCCGATTCCGTTCCGTTCTTTGATGCGCTGGATTGTCACCGAATATGCCCGCGAGGGTGAAATTTTCGGCATCCACAAGGCGTATAAAGCCACCGGCAAGACCTTGCCGATTTTTGGCGAAACCATTGAAACGCCGTTTGGCCCGGCCGCAGGTCCCAACAGCCAGCTGGCGCAGAATATCATCGCCTCCTACATGGCAGGTGCTCGTTTCTTTGAAGTAAAAACCGTACAGAAAATGGATGGCCACGATTTGGCAGTCTGCGTCCCGCGTCCGTGCATCTTGGCAAATGACGAGGGCTATAACCAGGAGTGGTCAACAGAACTGACCGTTCCGCAGGCGCAGGATGAGTATATCAAAGCATGGTGCGCCATGAAGGTTCTCTCCAAGGTATACGGTTTCGGCGATCCCAACGGCTTTGTGATCAATATGTCCGTGGGCTATGATTTGGAAGGCATCAAGGGCGAAAAAGTCAATACTTACATTGAAAATATGAAGGATGCTTCCAACACGGCACAATTTAAAGAGTGTCTGGAAGTGCTGACTGAGATGTTCCCGGAGGAGAAGGATTTTATTGCGTCCATCTCTCCCAGAATTTCCCGTTCCATCACCCTGTCCACGCTGCACGGCTGCCCGCCGGATGAGATTGAACGCATCGCAACGTATTTGATTACCGAGAAAAAGGTCAACACCTTTGTCAAGTGCAACCCCACCATTTTGGGTTACAAGTCCGCCCGTTCCATCCTCGATTCGATGGGTTATGACTACATTGTCTTTGATGAACACCACTTCAACGAGGATTTGCAATGGGAAGACGCCGTTCCGATGTTCGAGCGCTTGCAGGCCTTGGCGGACAAGACCGGCGTGGAATTTGGCCTGAAGTTGTCCAACACCTTCCCGGTTGACACCACCCGCAACGAGCTGCCCGGCGATGAAATGTATATGTCCGGCCGCTCCCTGTACCCGCTGACCATTGAAATGTGCAACCGTATTTCCAAACAGTTCAAGGGCAAAATGCGCATTTCGTTCGCAGGCGGCGCAGAATACTTCAACTGCGATAAGCTGTTTGCAGCGGGCATTTGGCCGATCACCGTTGCTACCACCATTCTCAAGCCGGGCGGCTATAACCGCTTGCTGCAAATGTGCGAAAAGGTGGATAAGCTGCCGTATAAGCGCTTTGCCGGCACAAACTCTGCGGCAATTGAAGAATTAAGCATTGCGGCGCGTACGGATTTCCATCACTGCAAGCCCATTAAACCCCTGCCTGCAAGAAAGTCGGAAAAGAACGTGCCTTGGATCGACTGCTTCACGGCTCCGTGTAAGGGCGGCTGCCCGATTGAGCAGGATATCCCCGAATATATCGAACTGTGCAAAAAGGGTCTGTACGGCCCGGCCTTGAAGCTGATTTGCGAAAAGAACCCGTTGCCGTTCATCACCGGCACCATCTGCGCCCATCGCTGCCAAGGCAAATGCACCCGCAATTTCTATGATGAATCCGTCCATATTCGCGACACCAAGCTGCTTGCAGCACAGCGCGGTTATGATGCGCTGATGGCTTCGATTCAAGCACCGGAAACCGTCCCCGGCAAAAAAGTCGCGATCATCGGCGGCGGCCCCACCGGTATGGCAGCGGCCTACTTCCTCGGCCGCGAGGGCGTACAGACCACAATTTTTGAGCGTGAAAACGCTTTGGGTGGTGTACCGCGCCATGTCATTCCTGCATTCCGCATTACGGACGAAGCCATTGACAAGGACGTTGCGTTGATAGAAAAGTATAATGTGGAAGTCAAGCTGGGCGCACCGGCTCCGTCGGTTGCCGAACTCAAGGCAGCGGGCTACACCCATATTCTGCTGGCAGTCGGCGCATGGAAAGCCGGCAAGCTGGATATCGAGGGCAATGTGGTTGGCGTCATTCAGTGGATGAAGGAAATGAAAAAGGCAGTCAAGCCTTGCCTGAGTGGAAATGTCGTTGTGGTCGGCGCAGGCAATACCGCCATGGATGCTGCCCGCGTTGCAAAACGCTTGGGTGCAAACTCCACGATCGTCTACCGCCGCACCAAGAAATATATGCCCGCCGATGAACATGAATTGCAGCTGGCTATGGAAGACGGCGTCAACTTTGTAGAACTCGCTGCGCCTGTGAAGCAGGCAGACGGCAAGCTGTTGCTGAACAAGATGGTTCTGGGTGAACCGGATGCTTCCGGCCGCCGCAGCCCTGTGGCTACCGGTGAAACGTTTGAGATTCCCTGTGATTTGGTCATTTCCGCTGTGGGCGAACAGGTCGACAGTGACCTGATGGCAGCAAACGGCATCGAGCTTGGCCGCAAGGGCGTTGCATTCCAGACCAATGTGGAGGGCGTCTATGCTGCCGGCGACTGCCATCGCGGCCCCGCCACCGTGGTTGAGGGGATTGCAGATGCCGCAAAGTTTGCAGAAATTGTCATTGGCAAGCCGCACACCTACGAGATTCCGGAACAGGCTTATGTGACCAAGGCAGAAGCCATTGCCAAGAAGGGTATTCTGAAAATGGCGGCCGATGCTTGCTGCGAAGGTAGCCGTTGCCTGGATTGCAACACTGTGTGCGAAAATTGTGCCGATTCCTGCCCGAACCGTGCCAACGTTGTGATCAAGCTGGCCGATGGCAGACATCAGATTCTGCACGTGGACAAGATGTGCAATGAATGCGGCAACTGCACCCATTTCTGCCCCTATGCTTCCGAACCCTGCCACGACAAGTTCACCCTGTTCCAGACGGCGGAAGATTTTGCAGACAGCAACAATGCAGGCGTTCTGTTCTTAGGCGGCGACAAGATTCGCGTCCGCATTGGCAATGTGCGGGATTTGGATCTGTCCGACAAGGACAACGGCCTGCCCGCAGAGCTGGAAACCTTCATCCTCACCATCCGCGACAAGTACAGCTATCTGTATCGTTAATCGCAAATTATAAATAAATATCCACGGGTCGGCATATCCTGGCGACCCGTGACAAGAGTTGGACACGCATCAATTGGTGCGTGTCCAATTTTTTGCATGGCAGGGGAGGGGAGAGCATAGGCTGTAGCGAAAGGAAGTGGTGGGATGAAACGAAGAAAGCCCGCAGGAAACAAAAGGGCGCCCGGCGTAGTAAAAACGATTGCGATCGGACTGGGCATCAGTGTTGGGGTAACGCTGATTTTGGCAATACTGTTTGCAAAGCTGGTTCTGTCCGGAACACTGCCGGAACGTGCAATTGCATGGGCTGCATGGACAATTGTTTTTCTCTGCGTTCTGTGTGGCAGCCTGTTTAGTGCGAAGTGTGCAAAACAGAACAAACTGCCTGTCGGAATGGCCGAGGCGGGAATTTATTTTTTGCTCCTCGGTGTGTTCCATGCGCTGCTGATGCAACACGGCTTTGCCAATGTACTGCCGATCGGCCTTTGCTGCCTTGTTGGCGGCTTGCTGGGGAGCCTGTTGGGTGCAAAACAAAAGCGCAAGCGCCGGTTTGCATAAGGGTAGCGGAGAACAATGCAGATTGCGCAGCCGGATTTTTTTCAAAGCACGCAATGCGGCGGGCGATCGGGCGACGGATTGGCAGAGTGGCAACAATTGACGGCCTTGCCGAAACGCATGGCACGAGCCGCAAGGAGCCATCCACGAAGCGAAAGCAGTGGCAAGAAGATCTCGCTGCGAAGAAAGCCCTGTCGGAAACAACCTCAGACTGTCAAAAAAGTCTCACAGAGTTCGCCGCCGTAGCGGCGAATCAAATTCAATCATTTTTTGCGGCGACTGCTCCGCACTAAGAGCCG
The DNA here is from genome assembly GCA_945910975.1 of uncultured Clostridia bacterium. GTDB lineage: Bacteria > Bacillota > Clostridia > Oscillospirales > Oscillospiraceae > JAKSPM01. The sequence goes on from CAMDZY010000037.1 coordinate 11,260, forward strand.
CCCTTTCGGGCGGTTGCGCTCTGCACGCCCGCTACGGCGGGTGTGCGCGTCACAAAAAAATACCTTACAGGACGCAAACGGCAAGTCGCTGCCGTAGGCGCTTGGTGAGTGCGCTGAAGCGTCCGGCAAGGTTCTTCCACGAGGAAGAACCCTGTCGAAAAACGAAGTTTTTCGACAGGGTGGCAACCTGCGTGCCGGCTGACAGATTGCGCCTTGCGGAATTTCGTCACTTGTGCAAAAGTTACAAACTGTAACTTTATGAAAAAATACAAGATATTGAATAAGCATGGCGCTGTGCAACCAGATATTGCCCAAGAGCACAGCGTCAAGGCTTTATAGTTCTGGGGTTTACATAATACAGTTAACATAATATATGTGCATAATTCACAAAAAATCACAAAATTTGGAAAAGACCTTGAAATTCAAACGGATTTCAAGTATAGTAACAGCGTTACATATTTGATGTTCCGGTAGAAATAATCCGAAAACCGTAAATTGTGGTCGATGTGAATTGCTGATACAATATGTGGTTTTAAGGAGAAGAACATGAAATTGGCAACCGTTTTCAAAAGAAAGCATTCGTTTTTTGCTGCATATTTTTTACTGCTGACGGTTCTTATGCTGCTTGGCGCATTGCTGGGCTGCTGGCTGGCAGAGCCGGTGACACGGCAACTGTATGCGGCAAATGTTCAGGCGATTCGCCAAACCGTGCAAAACAGCTTTGGCGCGGTGCTGCCGTGGCTGCTATCTGCTGTGGCGTTTCCGGCTGCAATTTTCCTGACTTCCCAGCTGCGTCACGGTCGTTTGGCAGTTGGGGCGGTGGTATGGCTCAGGGGGCTTGCATTTGGCTATGCGTTTGCTGCGCTGAGTGTCTTGCATCAGCAGCAGCTGCTAATTTCCTTTTTGTTCCGGGAACTGCTTTTGCTGACAATTCTGTTCTGGTTCTGTGGCGGTTGCGTGCCGAAACCGGTTTCGGAATATTTTTAACCGAGGGAGTGTACGAGATGGATTATATTGGCGCTTATGAAACCTATCTTGTGAATACCAAACGCGCATCGGCCAATACCGTTTCGTCATACTTGCGGGATATTCGCCAGTTT
>CAMDZY010000038.1 GCA_945910975.1 uncultured Clostridia bacterium
TACCGGCGTGTGCATCAATATGAAGCCCTCGTCGATTGCGGCTTTGACTGCAATCGTCGCGCTCTACCGCCCCGGCCCGATGGATTCCATCCCCAAATTTATTTCCAACAAGTTGCACCCGGAAACCATCCGCTATCAATGCCCGGAGCTGGAACCGATTTTGTCGGTCACCTACGGCTGCATTGTCTATCAGGAACAGGTGATTGAAATTTTCCGCAAGCTGGGCGGCTATACGCTCGGACAGGCGGACAATATGCGCCGGGCGATCTCCAAAAAGAAGCAAAATGTAATTGTGGCCGAACGCAAGGCGTTTGTTTATGGCGATCAGGAACGCGGGATCCCCGGTGCGGTTGCCAACGGTATTTCCGAAACGGTCGCGCAGGCGATCTATGATGAAATTCTGGATTTCGCCAACTACGCCTTCAACAAGGCACACGCAGTGTGCTATGCCAAGGTCGCCTTTGATACGGCGTATCTCAAATGTCACTATCCAAAACAGTATATGGCAGCGCTGATGACCTCTGTGCTGGATAACGCAACACAGGTTGCCAGTTACATTGCGGAGTGTAAGGATATGAACATTGCCGTGCTGCCGCCGGATATGAACCGGTCAGAGGACAAGTTCTCCGTGGAGGAGAGCGGCATCCGCTTTGGTTTGGCGGCGGTGAAAAGTATCGGCAAGAGCTTGATCCGACAGGTCGTGGACGAGCGCAAAGCCAACGGCGTCTATACCTCGTTTGAGAATCTGTGCGACCGCCTGTATGAGTATAATGTCAACCGTCGCGCGGTGGAAAATTTGATCAAATGCGGCGCGATGGACTGCTTTGGTCTGTATCGTTCGCAGCTACTGCAAATCTATGAAACCGTACTGGATGCGGTAGCGGCGGCGCATAAACACAATGTGGAAGGGCAGATGGGTCTGTTCGACATGGGGGAACACGAGTCCATGCCGAATGTCGCCGTTCCGAACATTCAGGAACTGCCACGCCAGCAGTTGATGGCGATGGAAAAGGAAACCACCGGTCTTTACCTGTCCGGTCACCCGATGGATGAATACCGCGCGCTGCTCAAGCACACGCAGGTGGCGCTGATTGCAGATATCATGCAGGCCTCGCAGACGCAGGATGCCCGCTATCAGGACGGACAAAATGTGCTCATCGCCGGCGTTGTGCAGTCGGTGAAGATGAAAACGACCCGCAACAATTCCATGATGGCCTATGTGGTGTTGGAGGATGACACGGCATCGATTGAAATGCTGGTGTTTTCCAATACGCTCAGCCAGTACGGCAGCTATTTGCAGGAGAACGCGGCGGCAGTCGTCAACGGCCGAATCTCCATTCGCGACGAAAAAGAGCCGCAGTTGATTTTGAACCGCGCACGGCCAATTTCCGATTATGAGGGCGAAGTCGCCGCCGACCCGGAACCGATCGCACAGCCGATCAACCAAAAGCTGTGGCTGAAGCTGCCCGGTGAAGCCGACCCGGCCTATCGCAAGGTACGCGCTATTTTGAATATGTTCCCCGGTGCGGTGCAGGCCGTGTTATATTTCGCTGACACCAAAATTCGGCGGGGTGCGCAGTGCTCCGTTCGGCAGGATATGCTGCAGGAATTGAAAAATTTGCTGGGCGAAGGAAATGTGATAATAAAATAAGAAAAATACTACCATTTTGAAAGATTTGTGCTATAATAAGATGCAAAGCTGCTTTTTGCGCGCAGAAAGGGTGAGAAATTCATGAAGCGGCGTATTTTGGTCGGTATCCTTCCTGTTTTGCTGATTATTTTGCTTTCCGGCTGCTTCGTGCTTGACCCGGATGAGCTGTTGACGCTGCCCAAGCAGGCAGAGGATTATTACAATTTGCAGCAGGCCATCGATGAAGTGATGAAAGATGCTGAATACAGCGCACCCATCAGCGGCGAAAACCGTCAGGCGGTGCAGCTGAAGGATCTCGACGGGGATGGCAACAATGAAGCGGTTTTGTTTGCCAAAACTGAGGGTGAGCATCCGCTGAAAATTTACGTTTTTAACCGGGTCGGCGCGGTATTTTCCGCTATTGCCTGCATGGAAGGGGACGGCATCAATTTCGACACGGTGCAGTTTTGCCAGATCGATGGGCAGGGCGGCCTGGAAATTGTGGTCAGCCGCCAGCTGAATGAGGGCGTCCCGCAGACACTGAGTGTTTACGCCACACAAGACAGTACCGTAACGGAATTGCTGAACATCAGCGACAACCGCTTTGTCGTAACGGATTTCAATGCGGACGGCGCGGAGGACATATTTGTTTTACACGCCGATGCAGCGCGGCAGGATGATTTTGCAGAGCTATATTTTTGGAAGGACAATGCGCTCTGCTGCGATTCCCTGTCGCTTCCCGGCACGGTGGCCGAAAGTGCGGTGAATCTGCAAGCCGGCAAGATTTCCGGTGAAATTCCCGCAGCGTTCGTCGCGGGGGCTCTGGACGAAACCGAACAGGCGGTATATGTATTTGCCCTGCAACAAGGGCGCTTGACGAATTTGACAGCAGAAAAACCGCTGCGGATCCCCGCTAATTGGAGCCTGATGGACATCGATGCCGACGGAGAGCTGGAATTGCCCCGGCTTCGTGCGGTATCGGCATTGGACAGCTCAGATGATACGAACGGAATTAAATTGGTGTGCTGGCAGGATATTGATGCCACAGGCACAGTTACCGACGGCTTTGTGAATCTGCACAACAGCGCCGAGCAATGGTATTTCACCTTGCCTGACTTTTGGCAGGAGAATCTGCTCCTTGCCACCCGACAGACCGGTGACTACAGTTGTACCGCAATTTATCAAAAATCGTCTGCCGGCGACCCTGTACAGGTGCTTGCGCTTTATGCGTATAGCGGTGAGGATGGCGCGCAGTGGGCGACACAAGATGGCAGATTTTTACTTGGCAGCAGAGAAAATACCGTATACGCTGCAAAAATCACCGAAACTCCCGGTGCAGAAAGTTTGCGTGAGGATGCGGTGATGGCGCGGTTCCATCTGTTGCCGGATCAGATAACAGTTGTAAGCTAAAGGAGATTAAAACGCATGAAAAAAGTGCTGATTCTTGAGGATGAAATCAGTATACGCAGCTTCGTGGTAATTAACCTCAGACGGGCGGGCTATGATGCGGTGGAAGCCGGCACCGGCGCCGAAGCTCTGGAACGCTTGAAGGAAGACCCCAACATTGGCGTGGCGATTTTGGACATTATGCTGCCCGATATCGACGGTTTTGAGGTTTGCCGCAATATCCGCGCTACCAATAAGACCATTGGCATCATTATGTTGACGGCGCGCACGCAGGAGATGGACAAGGTGACCGGCCTAATGACCGGTGCGGACGATTATGTTACCAAGCCGTTTTCCCCGGCGGAGCTGACGGCGCGGATCGATGCGCTCTACCGCCGCGTTGACGGCGATACTCGCCCGGATTCTCAGGTGATTAACCAAGGCCCGTTTGTGCTGAATCTGCGCAACCGTACATTGGAAAAGAACGAACACCGCATCAAGCTGACGCAGGTGGAGTTTGCAATTATTAAGCTGTTCATGCAAAACCCCGGTCGTGCCTTGTCCCGTGAGGATATTTTAACTGCGGTTTGGGGCAGAGATTATGACGGCGAATTGAAAATTGTGGATGTTAACATTCGCCGTTTGCGCATTAAAATTGAGGATGACACAACCAAACCCACCTATATTACCACCGTGTGGGGCTTTGGCTATAAGTGGGGGCTGTAAGGCGTGAAGAAGAAAACCGCCAAAAAGAAAAAAAGCGCCGGTCTGCAAAAAAAGTGGCTGCGCAATACGCTGGGCATAACCGGCACGTTGGTGCTGCTGATCGGGATGGCGGCCACCTTCGGGATTGCGATGCATTATTACTCCGGCATTCACTCCGAGCTGGAAGCAAAGGTCAAGGCAACGGCCGACTTTTTGAACAACAACATTGATCAAAGCAGCGCCGAGTTATATGTGGCCTGTAGCAATGCCGCCAGTAATTTTGACGATAGAAGCATCATGGAGATGCAGTTTGTCGATGCGGATTTAAATCTGGTGTCCACCTCTTACGGACAAATTCCAAAATCTGTGATGGAAACCTCCGATTTAAAGCAGGCCATTCGAACCGGCAAACCGGCAGCCTTTCGCGGCACAAATCCCACAACCGGCGAACACGTCATGGCGGTTTCCAGTCCGGTCATTTATAACGACGGAACGACAATCGGTGTGATTCGCTGCGTGACAAGTCTGCACTTGGCGGACAGGCAGATCATCCGCGTTGCAGGGATTTTGCTGGTCGTGGGTGTGCTGCTGCTGTTTATGGTGTATTTGATCAACCGCTATTTCATTCGCCGGATCCTGCTGCCGGTGGCGGATATCAGCGCGACCGCCAAGCGCATTGCAAACGGCAGCTACGGCGTGCAGATCCAGACGCATTATGACGATGAAATCGGAGAATTGGCGGAAACCATCAACGATATGTCCAACAAAATCAGCCAGTCGGAGAAGATACAAAGCGAGTTTATCTCCTCTGTGTCCCACGAGCTGCGCACGCCGCTGACGGCCATTTCCGGCTGGGCGGAAACGATTTTGCCCTCAGAGCAGATCGAACCTGCCATGACGCGGCGCGGCTTGGAAATTATTCTCCGCGAGTCCCACCGCCTGACGGATATGGTGGAGGAGCTACTCGAATTCACAAGGATACAGGACGGACGGCTCACTTTAAATGTCGAAGTGGCGGACATTCGCTCGGAATTTGAAGACACCGTGTATATGTACGGCAACCGTCTGCGCCAAGAGGGAATCACGCTGGAATATTTGCCGAATGACGAGGTAATTCCGGAAATTCCCTGTGACGCCCGCCGCTTGCGGCAGGTATTCCTGAACATTTTGGACAATGCTGCCAAGCATGGCGGCTCCGGCAAGAAAATTACGGCAGAAATGAAGCAGGAGGGCGGCTACGTGGTCGTGCAGATCCGGGACTTTGGCCCCGGGATCCCGGAGGATGAAATTCCTCTGATCAAAAAGAAATTCTACAAGGGAAGCACGAAAACGCGCGGCAGCGGCATCGGGCTTGCCGTGTGCGAGGAAATTGTTACCATGCACAATGGCACCTTGGACATCCGCAACGCCGAGGGCGGCGGCACTCTTGTAACAATTAGCCTGCCCATAGCGGAGGCATAGCGAGGTTTTAATATGGCAAAAAAAGAAAATCCTGCCAGTCAGGAAAAATTTAAAACGATGATTGGTGGACAGGCGCTGATTGAAGGCATCATGATGCGCGGCCCGGAACGGCAATCGGTTGTGGTGCGCTCTAAGGGTGAGATGGTCACCAAGGTGGAGCCGGTCAAAAAGCCCAACAGAATCCCGTTTCTGCGCGGTATCATCAACTTTTTCGCATCCATGTTCAGCGGCGTGAAGGCACTGATTTATTCCGCAAACTTCTTTATTGACGAGGACGAGGAAGCGCAGCCGGAGCAGCCGTCCAAGCTGGACGCATGGTTGGAGAAAAAGCTCGGCTCGGAGAAGTTTGCGCAGGCAATTATCTACTTTTCCGTGTTCCTTGGCGTTTTGTTTTCCGTTGGACTGTTTTTTGCGCTGCCCATTCTGATTGGCGATGGACTTGAGGCGTGGCTTGGTATATCCGTGCTGGTGAAGAACCTGCTGGAAGGCGTGCTGCGAATTGCCATCTTCCTGATTTATCTGATTTTGGTGTCCAGGATGAAGGACATGAAGCGCGTGTTTTCCTACCACGGCGCGGAGCACAAGACGATTCGCTGCTACGAAGCAAAACTACCCCTGACTGTGGAAAATGTGCGCAAGCAGACCCGTATGCACCCGCGCTGCGGCACCAGCTTTATGTTTGTTGTGATTTTTATCTCCGTTCTGGTGTTTATCATCGCCAACGCGCTGCTGCTGAAAATATCGGCATTTGCCAGCCTGCGGGTGGAGCATCGTTTGGTTTATAACATCATCATTATGGCGCTGAAAATTTTTGTGCTGCTGCCAATCGTGGTTTCCGTCAGCTATGAGATCAACCGCATGGTCGGCCGGTATGATAACTGGTTCACCAGACTGTTGACGCTTCCCGGACTGTGGATGCAGAATTTTACCACCAGAGAGCCGGACGACAGCATGATGGAGTGCGCCATTGAAGCGCTGAAGCTGGTGATTCCGGAGCAAGAGGGAAGCGACGAATGGTAAGCACCTATGCCACCTTATACCAGCAGGCACGCCGGGCACTGCTGCCGCGCGAGGGCAGCATGGCGGCGAACACGGCAAGAGAATTGTTGTGTGCGGCTTCCGGTAAGCGTGCCGAGGAAATTATTGCGCAACGCGACATTTATGCGCCGGAAGCGACCTGCCGAAAAATGGCGGAATTTCTGCGCCGTGCGCTGCGGGATGAACCGCTGGCGTACATATTGGGAGAATGGGATTTTTATGGCATGACCTTGCAAATCACGCCCGATGTCCTGATTCCCAGAGATGACACCATTGTGGTCACGGAACTGGCCATCCACTATGCGATGCATCTGGATCAAAACCCCCGTGTGCTGGATTTGTGTACCGGCTCCGGCTGTATCGGCTTGGCAGTGGCCAAGCGCGTGCGGGATGCCAGAGTCACGCTGGGCGACATTTCTCCGGCGGCACTGCGTGTGGCAAAGACAAACGTTCATGCGCAAAAGCTCTCCGGCCGCGTCAGTCCCGTCACGGTGGACGCCATGCAGCCTGCTGCAAAATTTTTGGGAACGTTTGACTTGATCGTTTCCAATCCTCCTTATGTGACAAAGGCGGAAATGCTGACGCTTCAGCCGTCCGTCCGCGAATACGAGCCGCCGCTGGCACTCGACGGCGGGGAGGATGGACTGGATTTTTATCGCGCAATTTTGGACAATTTTACACCGGCACTCCGTCCGGGCGGCTTTGTCTGCTTCGAGTTTGGAATGGGACAGGAGCAATCTGTCTGCCAATTGCTGACGGAGCATGGCTACGAAGTGCTGGAACTGAAATCGGATACATCCGAAATAATTCGCGCTGTAGCGGCGCGAAAGAAAGAGGACGAATGATATGGCATCAAAAAAACCTGCATATGAAGCGCCGAAACCGGCCGAGGACCGCAAAAAGGCGCTGGACACTGCCTTAAAGCAGATCGAAAAGAACTATGGCAAGGGCGCAGTCATGCGTCTTGGCGACCGTCCGGAAATGAATATTGACGTCATCCCCACAGGCTCCTTGTCACTTGATGCGGCTCTGGGTGTTGGCGGTGTTCCAAAGGGTCGAATTATTGAGATTTACGGCCCGGAATCCTCCGGCAAAACCACGCTGGCCCTGCACATCTTGGCACAAGCACAAAAACAGGGCGGCGAGGTCGCGTTTGTGGACGCCGAACACGCGCTTGACCCCGTGTACGCTTCCGCTATCGGTGTGGATATTGATTCCATGCTGGTTTCCCAACCGGATACCGGCGAACAGGCGCTGGAAATTACCGATGCCCTAGTGCGCTCCGGCGCGGTGGACGCTGTGGTTGTGGACTCGGTTGCAGCGCTGACGCCCCGTGCGGAAATCGAAGGCGAGATGGGCGACTCTTTCATGGGCTTGCAGGCACGCTTGATGAGTCAGGCTCTGCGCAAGCTGGCCGGCACCATCTCCAAGACCAATTGCGTGGTCATTTTCATCAACCAATTGCGTATGAAGATCGGTGTGGTGTATGGCAACCCCGAAACCACCACCGGCGGCAATGCGCTGAAATTCTATTCCTCCGTCCGTCTGGACGTGCGCCGTGTCGAACCGATCAAAAACGGCAACGAGCTGATCGGCAACCGCACGCGCGTCAAGGTCATCAAGAATAAAGTAGCGCCCCCGTTCCGTGAAGCGGTTTTTGATATCATGTACGGCGAAGGAATTTCCAGATATGGCGAAATGGTCGACATGGGCGTCGAATTTGAGATGATCAATAAGTCCGGTAGCTGGTATTCCATCGGCGATGAGCGCATCGGTCAGGGTCGTGACTGCGTCAAGCAGTACCTCATGGATCATCCGGAGGTTACGAACGATCTGGAAGGCAAGCTGCGCGAAGCGCTGCGCACCAGACAGGGACAGAAGAAGGTAGCGGCGCAGGCCGCTGCAAAAGCGGTAGACGTATCTGCCGATGATTTCTCCGATGAAACTCCTGCGGATTGAGCAAACAGCCTCCCAGGTAGGCAGAGTACGCCTTGTCTTTGAGGATGGCAGCAAGCTGATGGTATATCCGTCGGTCGTGGCCGATTTGTGCCTGTACCCCGGCAAAGAAGTGACGGATATGGAGCAGCTGCACGAGGCCATCGGCACTGCATCGGCCAAAAACCGTGCCGTGCGTATCATATCGGCGAGTGACGTGTCAAAGCGCGACCTGCAACGCCGATTGATTGCCAAGGGCGAAACGCCGGAGCACGCAAAGGATGCGGTGCAGTGGTTGGACAATATGGCGCTTTTGGACGATGAACGCACCGCACGGCATATCGTCAGCCAGGGCGTGCGCAAGGGTTACGGAAGAGCCAGGATCCGGCAAATGCTCTATGAAAAGCAAATTCCCAGAGAAATCTGGGACGAGGTGTTGGAAGATGTTCCGGATATGTCCGATGCGATCGACGACTTTATTCAAAGACGATTGGGGCGGGGAACGGTGGATGAGAAGGCTGTAAAAAAAACCGTAGATGCCCTGCTCCGGCGGGGACACCGCTATTCGGAGATCAAGGCGGCGCTGGAGCGTTTTGAAAGCAGTATTGATGAAATTTTGGAGGACGAATCATTATGAGCTATTCCGTGGGATTTATTTCCCTTGGGTGTGCCAAGAATCAGGTGGATTGTGAACAAATGATGTTCCGCCTGCAAGAAGCAGGCTTTCGGGTGCAGGCATCGGTAGACGGTGCGGACTTGGTAGTTATCAACACCTGCGGCTTTATTGACTCTGCAAAATCCGAAGCCATTGACAACATCATTGCAATGGGACAACTCAAGCAGGAGGGCAGAATCGGCAAAATTTTGGTGACCGGCTGTCTTGCACAGCGATATCAAGAGCAGATTTTGCAGGAAATGCCGGAGGTCGACGGGATTCTTGGCACAGGCAGCTACTATGACATCGTACCGGCGGCCAACGCAGTGCTGTCGGGTCAGACGGTGACGGAAATGGGCAATATCGATGCGCAACTGTTGGAATGCGGCAGAATCCTTACCACACCCAGCCACTATGCGTATTTAAAAATTGCCGAGGGGTGCAGCAACCGCTGTGCCTACTGCGTCATTCCGCAGATTCGCGGCAAATACCGCAGCCGCGCCATGGATGATGTGCTGTATGAGGCAAGAATGTTGGCAGACAGTGGCGTAAAAGAGCTGATTGTCGTGGCACAAGACACAACGCTATATGGTGTTGACCTACCCGGCCACAAAAAACTTCTGCCGGAGCTGTTGCATAGACTTTGTGAAATCGAAGGTCTGCACTGGATTCGTGTGCATTATATGTACCCGGAGGTTATGACCGATGAGTTGATCGATGTGATCGCATCGGAGCCGAAAATTGTAAAATACATCGACTTGCCGATTCAACACGTCAATGACACGATTCTCAAGCGCATGAACCGCCGCGGCAACAAGCAGTATTTGTCGGATCTGTTCCGAAAAATGCGCGAACGCATTCCCGGTCTGGTTCTGCGAACCAGCCTGATCTGCGGTCTACCCGGCGAGGGCGAGGAAGAATTTGAAGAGCTGTGTCAATGGTTGAAGGAATTTCGTCTGGAGCGCGTGGGTGCGTTTGTCTTTAGCCCGGAGGAGGGAACACCGGCTGCGGAGATGGAATATCCGGACGAGGAAATTGCCCGCCGCCGCGCGGATTTGATTGAAGAATTGCAGTCGCGGATCATGGATGACTACAACGCCCAAAAAATTGGTACAACGCTGGAGATCCTCTGCGACGGCTATGATGCAACGTCCGACCGCTACTTTGGCCGCTCCTATGCCGACTCACCGGATATTGACGGCAGAGTCTGGTTTACATCACAGACACCTGTTTCCACAGGCAGCTTTGTCAACGTAACAATCGATTCAGAAATTGACGGCGATTTAATGGGAACCGCCGGGGAGGTACACGATGACGACAGCAAGTAAAATTACATTGGTGCGGATTGCAATGATTCCGATCTTTATGGTTTGCATGGAGCTGAGTTACCACAGTCTGCCCATGACCGCTGCGGCGCTTTTGGTCTTCATTTTGGCGAGCGTAACGGATTTTATCGATGGCCATATCGCCAGAAAGTATAATCAGGTTTCCGATTTCGGCAAATTTCTCGATCCCTTGGCAGATAAATTGCTGGTAATTTCCGCCATGTGCATTTTCTGCGCATGGAATGTGTTCCCGGCTTGGGCGCTGATGGTTGTGTTGACGCGCGAATTTGCGGTGACGGGTCTGCGCCTGACGGCAGTCGGCAATGGCAGGGTGATTGCAGCCGGTTGGTCGGGCAAGGTGAAAACGGCTTCCACGATGGTGTCATTGTGCATCCTGATTGTGTTTTGGGACGTGGCACGATTCGGCTGGGCAATTCCGGACGTATGCAGCGAGGTGATACGCTGGGTCGTGATTGTGGTAATCGTTGTGACGACCGTCATTTCCGGCGTGGAATACTTTGTGAAGAACTGGGACGTGTTCCGCAACACAAAATAAGTTGACACATTTTCAAGGAACTGCTATAGTATATTATAACGAAATAGCGCGATGAGCGAAAAGAGTACCGCACCGAAATCGCTGCAGAGAGTGACCGCCTTGGCTGAAAGCGGGCATAGCGTGCGCTGTGGGAAGTGCATTCGTGAGCGCCGGGGGCAGACCCCAAAAAAATGAGTGAGAAATCAGAGTGGAACCGCGAGCAAATTTGCCCGCCTCTTGAGCAAATCAAGGGGCGGGTCTATTTGTTGATGCAGACGGTGCCATTTTGCCGGATAAAAATGGAGTGATAAAGATGTATTTGCGGGAGAGCATCGAGGCATACAAACGCAATGACCCGGCGGCGCGGAGCGGTTGGGAAATTTTCTTTTTGTACCACGGTTTTCGGGCGACGGTGTATTATCGAATTGCCCATTGGTTTTATCTGCGCAACCATAAATTTATTGCGCGCTGGTTATCCCAACGCGCAAAACGAAAGACCGGAATTGAAATTCATCCGGCCGCAAAAATCGGCAGGCGGCTTGTCATTGACCACGGCGAAGGCATCGTGATTGGCGAAACGGTAGAAATTGGCGATGACTGCCTGCTCTATCAGGGGGTTACCTTGGGCGGCACCGGCATTGCGCACGGAAAGCGCCATCCAACATTGGGTAACAATGTTATGGTGGGCAGCGGCGCAAAGGTGCTTGGCCCGTTTACGGTCGGCGACAATGCACGGATCGCGGCGAATGCAGTGGTGCTGCGCGAGGTTCCGCCGAACTCTACAGTTGTCGGCGTTCCCGGCCATGTGGTGCGCATCAACGGCGAAAAGCTCGACCAGGTGCATACGCCTGACCCCATCGAACAGGAAATTGCCGCATTGAATGAGCGGTTGGAAATTTTGGAAAGTTTGCTCTGAAAGGGGATTTACAATGAATATTTATAATTCTGCAACGCATAAAAAGGAAGAATTCAAGCCCAATCACCCGGACATCGTGAAGATGTACACCTGTGGCCCCACGGTCTACCACTTTGCCCACATCGGGAACCTCCGCAGCTATATTATGGAGGATGTGCTGGAAAAGGCGTTGCGCTATGAGGGCTACAATGTCAAGCGCGTTATGAACATCACCGACGTCGGACACCTGACCTCCGATGCTGACGAGGGAGAGGACAAGATGCTCAAGGGCGCCAAACGTGAGCATAAATCGGTGATGGATATCGCAAAATTCTATACGGATGCCTTTTTTGCCGACTGCGAAAAGTTGAACATTAAACGCCCAGATGTGGTTGAGCCTGCGACCAATTGTATTGCGGACTATATTCGTATTGTTTCGCGCTTGATTGAAAAAGGCTATGGATATCTGGCCGGTGGAAATGTGTATTTTGACACCTCAAAACTGGAGCGCTATTATATTTTCAACGATCATAACGAAGAAGACTTGGCAGTCGGCGTCCGTGAGGGTGTGGAGGAGGACACCAACAAGAAAAACAAAAACGACTTTGTCCTCTGGTTTACAAAGTCAAAATTTGAAGACCAGGCACTCAAATGGGACTCGCCTTGGGGCGTTGGCTATCCCGGTTGGCACATTGAATGTTCCGGCATCTCGATGAAGCATTTGGGCGAAGATTTGGACATCCACTGCGGCGGCATCGACAATGCCTTCCCGCACCACACCAACGAGATTG
>CAMDZY010000039.1 GCA_945910975.1 uncultured Clostridia bacterium
CTATTTTCATGTTACCGTACTTTTCTATGTTAAGCACCCGACCTTTTGTTGTCAGGAACCATACTTCTCCCCGCAACTGGCTGTAATCATCCGCATTAATCTGAATATTTCCATTTTTGACTTGTATATAAATATGCTCTCCATTTTTCGGGTTCAGCAGCACACATTCGTACAGCTGTGTAGCGAGCTTATTCGTTGAAGGAATACAGACATACTGATACTTGTAATATAACCACATGCACAAAAGATCTTCGCAGTCACTGGGCGAAAGCATAGAGTAGAAATGATCCTCGGTCATATCAAACTGTACATCATTATAAATTCTACTGTCCATTTCACGATTATATAACAGCTTGCTGAATTCTTCGACTCCACGATTGTTTATCCGTTGCAATGTTGATCGATTGATGAAAGCCGTTGTAATAGCACCGGGCACATTGCTTTCATCTGCTTGCTCATACCGAATCCAGTGGATATTGGTCAATTGATTTGCCGCATCAAGTCTTGCGGCTTCTTCACCACTATCAAAATGCCACTTCGAGGTCTCACTGACGTGTCCCATGTAATACTGCCCCTCATGTCGAATCCAGATAAAATCACCGCTCCTTACTTCTTGAAGTCGATTCACATTATCAACACGCTTAAGAAAAAGGTGGTATGGCGGTGCATCAACCGCCTTGACTATGGTAAGAAATACTGCCACGACTCCCCGAGCATTGAGGAAAGTGTCCTGCAGGAAGCCATCATGAAAGCGGTGATGCAAACTGCCAAGCAGAACGCCGAAGTGCTTAAAACGCTGAAACTCCATATCGGCATGGGATTGTCAGCGGAGACAACTGAGGACAACAGCCTCGACCTTCAAATCAGAATTGCAGAGATTGAGGCAGAATTCCAGAAGATGCTCAAAGCCATCGCTGCCGACAATGTCGAAGCTTTCGACGAGGAAAAAGCAAAGACTCTCATGGATGAGAAAGCAAAGCTCCAGATTCAGCTTGATCGGATTGCTGATACAAAGCAAAAACGTGAAAACGCAAAATCCAGACTCGATGAGATCTTCACGATTATAGAAGCCTTAGCAAATCACCCGATCAGCTATGACGATCAGATCGTGAGACAAATACTTGAGAGCGTGATTGTCGAATCCAAAGATAGAATCAAAGTAGTCTTCATCGGAGGACTTGAAGTTACTCAACTCCTGTGATTGTTTCATACCTCCTCCACACTTACCGCCCCGCCTTATGGCTGCTGTCATAAGGCGGGGCGGAAATCCCTTTTCTCGGGATGAAAAAGGCTTCGAGGGTTCGAATCCATCTATCAAAAACGCAAATCCATCTTTTCCGTACCCCATTGACATCAAAAAAGCCCGATTTTGTCGGGCTTTTTTGCTACCCAAATTGCGTATTTCATCAAAATGGGGAACTATAGTTTGCTTTCGGTCAGAGCCTGTTGGGAGGAATAAAGGCATGATCTATACGAAAATGACCAAAAAGGCGCTGCGCTTGTCTTTCAACGCGCATAAGGATCAGGTGGACAAAAGCGGAATGCCGTATGTTTATCATCCCTTCCACCTTGCAGAGCAGATGGACTCTGAAGAAACTGTCACGGTTGCCCTTCTTCATGACGTGGTGGAAGACACGGATTATACCATGGAAGATATGATTGCAATGGGATTTCCAAAGTCCGTTACGGATGCATTGGCCCTCATGACTCATGATAACGCTGTTCCCTACATGGACTATATTGCAAAGATAAAAGCCAATCCCATCGCCACGGCAGTGAAACTCGCTGACCTTCGGCATAATAGTGACACCAGCCGGCTGGAAACGATCGACGAAACGGTGCTCCGCCGCGTCCAAAAGTACCGTGATGCAATCGCGTTATTGGAGAAATGATTTGTCACTTCTAATGCAGCCAATGCTGACTTTCAATCAGGTATCATCTTTTTTATTTTCCCTCTTGACTTTTTGGATTTAAAGAGTAAAATCATATTTGGATAAACGACAAAATGTGACAAAAGGGAGCTATTTCAAATGTCAAATATCACCTTCTATAAGCGTTCTTCCATTCCTATGGAAATGCATAAGGTTAAAATTGTACAACAGCTTACGCTGCTGCCCACCGAAAAACGTCTGGAAAAAATGTATGCCGCCGGTTTCAACACCTTCCAGCTCCACAACGGAGATATTTTTTTGGATATGCTTACCGATTCCGGCGTGAATGCGATGAGTGCAAATATGCTCTCCGCCATGGATCGGGCGGATGATGCCTATGCCGGCAGTGAAACTTTCTTCAGAATGCAGGAAAAATTGGAAGAAATTTTCGGCATTCATTATTGCCTTCCTGCCCATCAGGGGCGCGCCTGCGAAAATATTCTGGCCACCCGCTTTGTCAAGCCGGGCAACTGCGTCATTATGAACTACCACTTCACCACCGCCAAGGCACACATCACCCGTCTGGGCGGCCATGTGGAAGAGCTGGTCAAGGACGAGGGTCTGGTCAGCAAGAGCGATCTTCCCTTTAAGGGCAACATCGACTTGGAAAAGCTGGAACGCTGCATTCAAAAGGAAACCCCCGAAAATGTACCCTTCGTCCGTCTGGAAGCCGGCACCAACCTCATCGGCGGACAGCCCATCTCTTACCAAAACATGAAGGACGCCACGGATATTTGCAAAAAATACGGCATCCTGACCGTGCTGGACGCTTCCCTGCTGCAAGATAACCTGTACTTTATCAAGACCCGTGAGGAAGAAATGAAGGACGTTCCCGTCCGGGAAATTGCAAGAAAAATCGCCGACTTGTTTGATATCATCTATTTCTCCGCCAGAAAGTTTGGCTTTGCACGCGGCGGCGCATTGCTGATTCGTGACGAAGCAATTTATCATTCCATGGAGGATCTGATCCCCATGTTTGAGGGCTTCCTGACCTACGGCGGTATGTCCGTGCGCGAAATGGAAGCCATGACAATTGGCTTTGACGAATCCATGGAAATGGATGTGATTTCTCAGGCGCCGCAGTTTATCAAGTATTGTGTGGAGCAACTGGACGCCTATGGCATTCCGGTCATCACGCCTGCCGGCGGTCTGGGCGCTCACATCGACGCCAGCCACTTTGTTGACCACATCCCGCAGGAACAGTACCCCGCCGGGGCTTTGGTCTGCGCGCTGTATATCTGCGGCGGCATCCGGGGCATGGAGCGTGGCACCCTGTCCGAGGAACGCAACCCGGATGGCAGTGAACGTCTGGCTTCTATGGAGCTGGTTCGTCTGGCCTTCCCGCGCCGTGTATTCACCCTGTCCCAGACAGAATATGTGATCGACCGGGTCAAGTGGGTCTATGACCACCGCCACCTAATCGGCGGTCTGCGGTTTGTCCACGAGCCGAAAACGCTTCGCTTCTTTACCGGCATTCTGGAGCCTGTTTCCGACTGGCCCGAAAAGCTGGCCGCTGCCTATCGCGCAGACTTTGGAGATGAACAATAAAATTCCATAAGAAAGAAACGGACTTTATAGGCAATCTGTTCGGAGCAAGCGGTATATCGCTTGCTCCGATTATTTATATTTTGGAAAGCACGCAAAAAGGCTGCCTTGGCACACAAAACGGGTGCCAAAGCAGCCTTGATTGGATTGCGAAATTCCCGGCGCATTCTGCGCACCGGTACTGGTCGTATTGCTCCAGAATCCCTTAATCGCGATCCCAGTTGTGCCAGACGTTTTGCACGTCGTCATCGTCGTCGAACAGGTCGAGCATTTTTTCCATGTTGGTGACCTGGTCGGCTTCGGTCAGCCTTTGGTAGTTCTGGGGAACCATTTCGATCTGCGCGGAAAGGAACTTATAGCCCTTTTGGCTCAGCGCATCGGCCACGGCATTGAAATCGTCCGGGTCGCAATAGACGGTGAAGCACCCCTCTTCGGTTTGCACATCGTCGCCGCCGCAGTCCATGACGTCCATCATGACGGCTTCCTCGTCGAGATCTTCGTCCTCGTTGTCAATTACGACAACGCCCTTCTTGTCGAACGACCACGAAACGCAGCCGGTGGTGCCCAGCTTGCCGCCGTATTTGTCAAAGTGATGGCGAACGTTGCCTGCGGTACGGTTGCGGTTGTCGGTCATGGTTTCTACAATAATCGCCACACCGCCGGGACCGTAGCCCTCGTACGTAATGGAATCGTAGCTGTCGCCCGCGCCTGCGCTGGCAGCCTTGTCCAGCACGCGCTTGATGTTGTCATTGGGCATATTGGCGGCCTTGGCCTTGGTGATGACGGTAGCCAAACGGGAGTTATAGTTGGGATCGGCAGAACCGCCGCCCTCTTTTACGGCAACGTACATTTCCTTTGCGATCTTGGTAAACGCAGCGGCACGCTTGGCGTCCTGTGCGCCCTTGGTTTTTTGAATGTTATGCCATTTGGAGTGTCCGGACATATTGAAATCTTCCCTTCTCACGGTGTCATAATCGTATTACACTTTATTTTAGCATAGTTCCCCCCTAAAAATCAAGTGCAATGCACATATTTCTTTGCCAAAGCCGTCAAAATATGCAATTTTCTCCTACCAGGGTTCCTGCGTTGCGCAATCGCCGCGCTGGTGGCAAACGAAATGGGCTGCGCTTTTCTGCGCAGCCCTTTCAAGAAAGGATAGAAAAAGATGAATTGGGAAGATAGGAGGGAAAAAGAAAGGAGTGTAAAGATTTTCTTTACATCCTTATCCTAGCGAATAATTGTGACGGAAATATGAATAATTCGCAAAAAAATATTGAATATCTGTAGCCGGAGCGTTTTCACGGAATGTTTGTCCTTTGCTTACAAATTATTCACACATTCGCGCGTCACAGTTGGTATACTGAAAGCACAAAGAGTCCTACCGGTGATGACGCGGAAATATCTGCGTATAAGCCGACACCGGAAAGGTGCCCCAATTGCAAAAAAAGCCGCCGAACGTGACAGGTTCAGCGGCTTTGTCTTTTATACCTCTGTAAAGGTGAATTTTTGGAACAGGCCTGCGGCTTCTACGAACAGGCGCAGACTGCCGTCCGGCAGGCGTTCGGAGGTGATGGCGCCAATCTCGCCCTTTACGGTGCTGCGGACGTATTGCTCCGGGTCGTCGCAGGTGATCTCGTCAAAGAATACATCGCGCATCTGGTTATTGCCGCAGCAATTGGGAATTTCCCGCACAACTTCGTAGGTTTTCATTGTAACGTGCTCCGTTCGCGCACCACGGCGTAGCCGTCTACCAGGTTTGCCATGACCAGGTCGCCCTCAATTGCCATTTGACGTTCCATCAAGTCGGTGAGGATCACCATGCCATCCTTGCAGTCGATCTGCATGACGTTTTTCATGGCGATATTTTCCGGCGTTTTCTGATTTTTATAAATGGTTGAAAGACACATAACGATTCTCCTTATCCCAACGCAGCCAGCGTGGCGGACAAACGCAGGTTGCCCTTTTCAAAGTCGGAAACGGCCTGCATGACCTGCTCATAGGCGGCATGATTGCCGGCCTGCTCCAGCTGTTTGGCAAGCGCTGCCAGCTCGTTGGCGTGGGCAGTGTTATGATTGACCATATATTTCATCATGGCCTTCAATTCTTCCATCGGGTCGCAGCCCTCGCAGGCAGCGCAATCGCTGTGGCAATGCTCCGGGTGTGTGTGACCCGGCTCGTCATGGTCGTGGTGATGATGATAGACGTGGGTATGGGCATGGTCATCGCCATGGTCGTGACAGTGATGGTCGTGCGAGGCATCGTGCGGATGAGAATGGGTGTATTGATGTTCATGTTCTTCGTGCATGGTAACAGCTCCTTTTGCGTTTTTGAAAGGCTCTCACGTAACACCCTTATTATACGGCATTTTTTTGGTTTGTCAAATCATTTTCCGCTTGAAATTCTGCACTTGTATTTCTTGGAAAGTTGCGCTATAATGTATATTATAATGAGAATTATTGCGATTTGCAGAAAAAGAGAGTGAGTGCATGAAAAAAACAATGGCAATTTTACTGACGGTACTGCTGCTGAGCTGTGCCGGGTGTGCGAAACAGACGAGGCACGTCATTTGGCGGCCGAGTGAAACCGTGGAGCGGTCGGCGCCGAGCGAAGCGGAGCAAACGCAGTCCACGCAGCCGACCCAGCCTCCGTTGCAGGATGATGGGTTGGAATACGCCATTTTTCCGATGGAATACCTGATGATCACCCAAACCAGCGGCGAGGGAACGCACCTGTGCAACTGGGCAGTGGATTTTGCCGGCGAGGATACCGGCATCGACGATTTCTACGCGCCGTTTACGCTGCGAATCGTCCGCTTGCAGGAGGGCTACGGCATCGTGTGGGCGCAGAGCGTGGACAAGGTGCATCTGGCCAACGGTGGCTTGGATTACGTAACGCTGCTTTTGGAGCATTGCGATGATATTGACGACTTATATGTCGGCCAGGTGGTCAAGCAGGGCGAGGTGTTCTACACCGAGGGAACCGCCGGCAATGCTACCGGCAACCATGTCCATGCCGAGTTTGCCATTGGCCCCTATGTCAATGAAGGCAGCTTCCACGCCGAGGATGGGCACGTTGCCATCAACAACGGCGTCCCGGCCAACGAGGTTTTGTTCCTGACAAAATCGACGCAGGTGTCGGATGAGGGCGGATTCACATGGCAATCTCTGCCCCTTGACACGCAGGAAATTGTCAAAAACGGCTATCACTGTCAGGGGGAAGGCCATTTGCCGCAGGACGAAGAAATCATCCAGGAACCAAGCTGCACCCGCGACGGGCTTTGCCGCTATACCTGTCAGCTGTGTGGCTGCACCGTCACGCGGCCGCTTCCCGCCACCGGTCACACCGTGGCCAAGGAGGAAAGCGACTATACCGATCAAGAGGGCTGCCATCTGTTGCGCTGCACCTGTACAAGCTGCAACGCGAAGTGGTGGGAATCGGAATGGGCAACGCCGCCGACCTGTGAATTTTCCGACGTACCCGATGCGCAGCAGCCCTACGTTGGCTACGCCTGCGAAAACGGGCTGATGGCCGCGTTTGACGAAGACGGCTTTTTGCCTGATGGGTACATTTCCCGCGTGGAGCTGTTGGAAATTTTGTATGACCGTTGGGGCACAGCCGGATACGGCTGCGACTATTCCGATGTGGACGACGACCCGGAGGTGCCGATCATTGGTTGGGCGACCGCAATGGGTCTGGCCAGTGCAACCGAGGGCGAACGCTTTGCGCCGAGCGCTGCGGTCACGCGCCTTGACGCAGTGCAGATGGTAACAGGCGTCATGGAGCCGCTGCGCTTTGTGGAGTCCACAGGTCTGTCCGCTTGGGCAGTGGAAGTCGGCCTTTTCTCTCCCACAGACAATCTCGATTGCCCCCTGACCCGCGGGGAAGCCGCCAAACTACTGACTATCATGCAGCTTTACCCAACAATGGAATAAAAGGCGATCCCCCTGCACGATGCTGTGCAGGGGGATCGCTATGTTCATTTACTTTTTCGCCTGTGCTTTTTCCTTGCGCGCTTTTTCCTCGCGCGCGGCTTCTTTGGCTTCGGAGGGGAGAACTTTGTTCAGGATGATGCCAAGGAGCGCTGCGATGGCGACACCGGAAACGGTAACACTGCCGATT
The DNA here is from genome assembly GCA_945910975.1 of uncultured Clostridia bacterium. Taxonomy (GTDB): domain Bacteria; phylum Bacillota; class Clostridia; order Oscillospirales; family Oscillospiraceae; genus JAKSPM01. Next base: position 7,596 of record CAMDZY010000039.1, read on the forward strand.
GTGATGCCGTTGGTCAGGCCAAGGCCGATGACCATCATCATAGCGGCAATAATGAGGTTGCGGTTCTTGGTGAAGTCAACGCCGTTTTCAACCAGCATCCGCAGGCCGACCGATGCGATCATGCCAAACAGAACGATGGACACGCCGCCCATGACAGGTGCAGGGATCGTCTGAAGGACGCCGCAGACTTTTCCGAAGAAGGACAGCAGCAGCGCAAACACAGCGGCAACGCGCAGTGTAGCGGGATTGTAGTTGCGGGTCGCAGCCAGAACGCCGGTGTTCTCGGAGTAAGTTGTGGCAGCGGGGCCGCCCATTGCGCCGGAGAAGATGCTGGCCAGGCCACAGCCGAGCAGCGTGCGGTGCAGGCCGGGATCTTCAATATAGTCACAGCCTGTAACAGCGCCGTTGGCAGTAATATCGCCCACGTGCTCGACAAATGTCACGATGGAAATCGGGGCGATCATCGAGATGGCATACCAGCTGAACTTCGGCAGGACAAGATGGGGAACGTCGAACAGGGACTTGCTGGCAACCGGTGCGAAGTCCACCAGACCCAATGCCAAAGAGAGCAAATAGCCCGCAATAATGCCGATCAGAATGGGGATCAGGCTGAGGAAGCCCTTTGCAAAGAACATCACCAGCACAACCACCAGAACGGTAAATACGGCCACAAGCCAATATTTCCAGGTATAGCCGGAGGACACAGCCGTCAAATCGTCGCCGTCCATGGTATACTGCTTGGTGTTACGCAAAGAGAAGTGCGTGTAACCCGCTTCTTCTGTGGCGCTCATGTCGGCCATATTGACATAATATGTAGCGCCATTGTCTTCGTAAGCGCCGTAGGTCACGGTTTTTGCGTTGCCGTGTTCATCGGTTTCCTGACGCTCGATCGTATTGACGATGGCCACCTTGGTGTTATCCGCCATTGTGCCGGGGACGTTTGTAATGTTGCCCATTGCGGTGGGGGCAAGCATCATGCCGATTATGATAATCATGCAACCGGTAACGACGGGCGGGAAGAAGCCTGTAACGCGCTTTGCACCGATCAGCTTAACGATCAGCGCCAAAATGACATACATCAGGCCGGAAGCGATGATACCGCCGCCGACATATGCCGCAATTTCGCCCATTCCTACTCCGGAAGAGGAATCATAGCCATAGTAAGCGGCAACTGCGGTGATGGATGCGATAAAGGAGAAGCTCGAACCCATAAATGCAGGGACCTTGCCGGAGGTGATCAGGTGGAAGATCAGCGTGCCGATGCCCATGCAGAACAAGGTGACGGCGGGATCCAGGCCGGTGAGCGCAGGAACCAGCACCGTGGAGCCGAACATGGCGAACACGTGCTGAATGCCCAACGTCAGAACCCGTCCGGGTTTATCCCCGCCGGTGAGGATGTTTTGGACTTTTCTGTTCATATTTTTCTATCCTTTCGCTTTGATACACATAAATATACCATATTTCACGAAAATTCGCAAGAGAAAATGGGGTTTCTCTTTCATTTTTTACAAAAATCTTACGGCGTCGTGCCAGTGGCGGATGTTTGGGTCGTTTCCCCGCCGATTTTGCTGAAATCGAACATCGGAATGGTGGAGCCGTCGGACATGAAGGTGGGCAGCTCGCCGTTCCATGCCTTGGCATAGGTGTAGGCAACCAGTTCATCGGTCAGCGAGGCGCTGATTTTCTGGTTGGCCTCGGCTTCCGCTTCGGCCTTGGTCAGGGTTTCGTAGGCTTCGGCCTCGGCCTCCTTGCGCTTGACCTCAGCGTTGGCGTTGGCTTCGATAACGCGCTGGTCGGCTTCGGTCTGTGCGCGGAGTTTATTTTGCTCGGCGACCTGCTTGGCTTCCACAGCGTCGGTAAAGGCATCGGTAAAGTCCATGTTTTCAATCGCCGTGCCGACTAAGATAATATTGTAGTCCAGCAGACGTTTGCTCAAAACATCCTCGATGTCCTGCGCCATGTTGCTCCGGCTGGAAACGAGTTGCTCGGCCGTAAATTTTGCGGTGACGATTTTCACCGACTCGGTGACGCACGGGGCGATCACAGTGTCGTAATAAGAATCGCCGATTGTTTTGTAAATTGTCATTGCGTCCTGCTTGCTGATTTGATAGTTGACGGTATAGGTCATGGTGACCTCTTGGATGTCAGAGGAGAAGCAGGCAAGATCGGTGGTGCTTTTCTGCACACGGTTGTCCATTTTTACCACGTTCTGCCAAGGCAGCTTGGGATGCACGCCTGCATCTAACGTGAAATCTTCCACGCGGCCAAAGGTGGTGATCACGCCGGTGTGACCGGTGGGGATGCTGCAAAAGCAGGAGGGTACGACCGTCAGCAGGCAAAGCACAATGCCGCCGGCAATCACCAGCGCACCGATGCCGCCGCGCCCACTGTGGCGCACGATCACGCCGGCAACAATGCCGACAGCAAGCAACAGGATGCCCATTACAAATAAAACCATATGTAACCTCACATTTCTATAAAAGGTGCCGGGCAGGACTTGGCCTGTCCGGCAAAGTGTTTTTTATTCACCCAGAGCGCGCTCGGCTGCTTCCACAACGTGGCTGATCAGCACCACGTTGGTCACGCCGCCTACACCGCCGGGAACGGGGGTGATGGCGTCCACGATCGGCTCGACCTCGGCAAACACGGCGTCGCCCGCCATGCCGCCAACGCCCTTTGACGTGACTTTTTCGGGATCCCAGTTCATGGAAACGTCAATGACCACCTGACCGGGGCGCACGAAGTCCTTGGTCAGCGATTTCAGTACGCCGGCTGCAGACACAACGATGTCAGCACTGCGCACGATTTCCGCCGTGTTGACGGTTTTGGTATGGCAGACGGTGACGGTTGCATTTTTCGCCATCAGCATCATGGCGGCGGGCTTGCCGACCACCAGAGAGCGGCCGATCACAACGGCATTTTTGCCCTTGCAGTCGATGCCGTAGTAGTCCAAAATTTCCATGCAGGCCTGCGGGGTGCAGGGTGCAAAGCCCAGCTTTTTGCCGGTGAAGACGCCGGCGTTGCTGAGGTCGGTCATGCAGTCGATGTCCTTTTCGGCGCAAAGACGGTTGCAGATCTCGTCCTGATCGGCCTTGAGGTGCTTGGGCAGGGGACGGAACATCAAAACGCCATGAATGTTGTCGTTTGCGTTCAGCTTGTCGATGGTGGCGAGCAGTTCTTCCTTGCTCACGTCCTCGGGCAGCACGACTTTTTCCACCGCTACGCCGATTTCGTCCGCACGCTTGGTCGCACCGCGCTCATAGGACAGGTCGGAGGGATTCTCGCCGCAGCGTAAAATGCCCAGTGTCGGCGTGACGCCCTTTTCCTTCAGCGCAGCCACGCGAGCTTGCAGCTTTTCCACCATTGCGGCGGTTACTTCTTTTGCCAATAACTGTTTTGCCATATGTAGAATCCTTTCTTATTTGAAGAAGCCTGCCTTGACAGACTCGAAAATTTCATCGGCCATTTTGCCGTACTCGTCCAGCATTTGCAGACATTTGGCGTTCATTTCCTCTGCCAGTGCGCGGTCCTGGAGCGTTTTGGTGTTGATGAACACGTTCAAAGAGGCGGCTTGCAGGGCGGATTTGACGATTACGGCGCCGCAGCCGGCATCGGACACCGCAAGGCGGGAGCCTTTGGCCGCGAACACGGCGATAGCATCGAGCGCTTCACAGCACAGCTCCATGATGTGCATGGGGACGGCGCAAGCGGTGATGGTGGCGTTTTCCAAGATGGTTGCGCGGTTGGGGTCGTCCTTGGGAATGCCGTAGGCCTTGGCCAGCGGGGCGAAGCCCTCGGCGTCGGCGGGAACCTGATCGAGGAGTTCGGTTTGCAGGGCGTCACATTTTGCCTTGAGCGCAATGATTTCTGCTTCCACATCGGCATATTTTTTCTTGCCGACCGTCAGACTGCCGACCATATTGCCCAGCGCAGTGCCGATGGCCCCGACAAGTGCTGCCGCGCCGCCACCGCCGGGAACCGGCTCGTTGGAGGCAAGCACCGTGACAAATTCACGGCAGGAATTTTGTGTAAAGTCCATAATGTTCTCCTTTTTTCGTATATTTACAATATGGGCGACATTTCTGCCGCCCATAGAGTGATGTAGGGATTGTAAAAAAGCCTCGCAGAGTTCGCCGCTTCCGGCGGCGAAAAAATTGAAATCATTTTTCGCGGCGACATGCGCGTCGCGAAAAATACTTTATAGGGCGCAAACGTGCGAGCAAAGTGCCGCAGGCGCTTTGCGAGTGCGATGCAGCGCCCGGCAATCTTCTTCCGCGAGGAAGAACACTGATAAAAACCGACAGGTTTTTATCAGAATAAGCCGGAAATCTTGCCGTTTTCGTCCACGTCGATGCGTTCGGCGGCGGGAACCTTGGGAAGGCCCGGCATGGTCATGATTTCACCGGTCAGAGCAACCAAGAAGCCGGCGCCTGCGGAAACCTTGACGTTGCGCACGGTGACGGTGAAGCCCTTCGGCGCGCCCAGCTTGGTGGGATCGTCGG
>CAMDZY010000040.1 GCA_945910975.1 uncultured Clostridia bacterium
CCAACCGGAAACAGCGCCGCCGCTTTACCGGCACGAACAAGATACTGCACCTGCTCCCAAAAATTCGGCGCATCCTCTAAATCAAGCGACAGGTAATCCCAAATCTCACCGGTGGCATTTTCTATCGTCTTGTCAACGTAGGCTTTGTTTGCGGCATCACTGTCCGCATTCGGGAGAGCCAGGCCGGAAACGGTTGTTGCGGCATCGAAAATGACACTGCCGCTGCTGTCATATTGCAGCATCGGAATGTCATTGCAGTAAATGGAGAAATATAAAATTGCATCCTCCTCATATGTCCACTCGGTCAGCCAGCCGATAGCGTCGGCGGTGAATTTGTGGTAGCGATACTCACTGCCATCCAACACGATGCGGTAGTCGCCGTCGGGAAGTGTGCGCGCGTAGTCAAGCGGTAGCGCAGCGCCGTGTTGCGTTCTCCAAGCGGCAAAGGCGGCGGTTTTGTCCGGAATGGCGCGCAGCGCCTCCTGCGCCAGCAACTCCAGCGCGCCGTCAAGCGTCCCCTGATAGGGAAGTGTGTGCAGTGCCACGGCCAGATCTTCCGGCGCAATGCAGACATTGCCGGCAGGGGAGGGCGCTTTCCCGTTGACGCTTTGGATGGCTCTTGCAAGCACCTCGTTCACGGCGGCAACCAAAGTGCGCTTTTCCTGCGTGATCAAAGCGTCCAAATCGCCGATTTGCTGCTGCAAACCGTCAAGCGTTGCACACTTGAAGTAATCCTCCGATTCCAACGCATCGGTGATGGCTGCATCCACCAGCATATACCACGAAAACGTGGAAATATGCACCCCGTTTTGGTTGAGTAGACGCAGTTCGCACGCCACAAGGCCGATCGCGGTGAACATCTGCGGGTGCAGCAGCGCTGTCACCACGTTGTCGGCCGCACTGCACGCGACGGTGCCGTCGGGCATCGTGTCATAAAGCCCACCTGTTTTGTCGGGCTTGTAGTAGGCGATTTGCAAAACCGTGCCCTCCGGGACTGCCCAGGGAGCGCCATCGTCGTAGAGCGACAGTGCAACCTGACGGCTCATGCTGTCGCCCTGCTTGACGTGCAGCGTCTGGCGTGCGCCGCTTTGCTGCAAATCCAGTTTGATTTTGTGTGTTACGTTCATATTTCCTCCTGTCCAAAATTGTGCAAATTTCGGGGCAATCGCGTTTGCCCCTTTAACCATCCGTGAAAAAAGACATTTTCTTGCAGAAAAACATCTGCGTTTTGGCGGCTGCGCGCGGAAATTGCCTGTTTTTTCATCGGTTTTATTGGACAATTGGAAAATGTGTGCTATAATAACCACAAACAGGTGCTATATTCTTATCATCACGGCTTCAGGGAGGCATTGCATATGGATAGGATGGAAGCCATGCGCGCACGGCACAGCGTGCGGCAGTATCTTACGCAGCCGTTGGAGGATGCGGTTTGCAGAGCATTGCAGGCGGAAATTTCTGCTTGTAACGTTTCCGGAAAGCTCCACCTTCAGCTCGTTACCAATGAGCCAAAGGCATTTGACTGCCTGATGGCGCATTATGGAAAGTTTTCGGGTGTCACAAATTACATTGCCCTTGTCGGCACAAAAAGCAAGCAGCTTGACGAGCTGTGCGGCTATTACGGCGAGCGGCTGGTGCTGAAGGCACAGCAGCTGGGTCTAAACACCTGCTGGGTCGCGGCAAGCTACAAAAAGGTGCCCGGTGCGCTCAAAATTGGCGCCGGGGAAAAGCTGGTGGCGGTGATCGCACTGGGATACGGCAAAACGCAGGGCGTTCCGCATTCCGGCAAGACGGCGCAAAAGGTTAGCAACATGACAGACGATGCCCCGGATTGGTTCTGCGCAGGCGTTGAGGCTGCGCTGTTGGCGCCTACCGCCTTGAATCAGCAAAAATTTACCCTCACCCGCAGCGGCACAACGGTTTCGGCAAAGGCAGGGCGAGGATTTTATACAAAAATTGATTTAGGTATTGTAAAGTATCATTTTGAGCTGGCCGCCGGTCGGGAGAATTTTAATTGGGGCTAGGACGGGGGAAGCATAGATGGAGAAAGCAGCCTTGCGGCAAATCATTCGTGCAAAAAAGCGCGCAATGACGCCGGATGCGATTGCCGCTGCCAGCGAAAATTTGGCGCGGCAGCTCTACCGCCACCCGGCCTATCAGGCAGCCAACGCAATTTTCGGCTACCTCAGCTACAATCAGGAGGTGCGGACGCTGCCCATTTTGCGCCAAGCGCAGCTTGACGGCAAGCGCGTGGCCGTGCCAAAGGTGATTGGCGATACGATGATTTTTGTATGGCTGGATGACCTTGCCGACATTGCACCCGGCTATCAGGGCATTCCCGAGCCGCTCGTCGATACGCCCGCCGACTGCCCGGATGCATTGGTGCTGATGCCGGGGTTGGCATTCGACCGGGCGGGGCATCGGCTGGGCTACGGCGGCGGATTTTACGACAAATTTCTTGCCCGCGAGCCGAATCACCCCACGCTTGCCCTGTGCTATGCGTTTCAACTGGTCGACCGGGTGGAAACGGAAGCCCATGATTTGCCGGTAAATTACGTGCTGGTGGAGCAAAAACGCTGAATTTGAGGGATATTATGGAATATGTTGCATATTTTACGATCATCGCCGTCACGCTGCTGCTGTGCTGGCTGGTGGACACGCTGTGCAAGCGCCTTCGCGCACGCAAAGACGTCCGCAACCGGGTCAAGCCGCAGACGCGTTCGGCTGCGTTCGGGGTGATCCTGTGCTTTTTGAGCATTGTGTGCGTGCTGAATTTTTTGAAGGTGTGGTATGCCGTACTTGCTGCGGTGTTCCTGCTGGCGATGGGCGTTTTGCTGATCGTGGTGTATGGCCGCACAACGATTTGCTATGATGCGGAGGAATTTACCTATCAAACGCCATTCCACCGGGCAAAAACATACCGTTACGCGGATATTACCGGTCAGATGGCAGTGCTGACCCGCAGCGGCGTGAACACGATGCTGATGGTCGGCGATGCAGAGATTCATCTTTACGAGTCTATGACGAACGTCAACGACTTTTTAAAAACCGCCTATCGCGGCTGGCTGGCTGCAACCGGAAAAACCGAGGAAGAATGCCCGCCGGTCAATCCCAGTTACCTTGTCTGGTTCCCGGAACCGGAGAACGGAGGTTAAGCGTGGAGGATTATTTTCATCCAAATATGACATTTCGGCAGGTCAACGCCATGAGCGCGCTGGCGCTGGCACATATGGGCGACTGTGTGTTTGAGATTTTGGTGCGCACGTTTTTGTGCTGCCACGGCGGGGCCACCAACGGCAATCTGCACCGGGAAACGGTCAGCTACGTGTCCGCCCCGGCGCAGTCCAAATTTGTGGCGCGGCTGCTGCCGCGGCTCACGCCGGAGGAAACCGCCCTGTATAAGCGCGGCCGCAATGCGCACGTGCATGGCGTTCCCAAAAACGCCACCCCCGGCGAATATGCCCGTGCAACCGGTCTGGAGGCGCTGTTCGGCGCGCTGTATTTGATGGGACAGGAAGCACGCATTTCGGAACTGTTTACCCCGATTATGGAGGAGATTTATGCCATTTGACGCTATTTTTTTAACCGCTCTGGCTGACGAACTGCGCCGGACGCTTGCCGATGCACGCGTGGAAAAAATCACGCAGCCGGCCAGAGATACGGTGATCGTGCAGCTGCGCACCCGCGATGGCCACCGGCGGCTGTTGTTGGGCGCGAATCCCAACCACGCGCGCGTGCAGCTGACGGAATTGAGCTTTGAAAATCCAACGACACCGCCGATGTTTTGTATGTTGTTGCGCAAACACCTGTCCGGCGGCCGCCTGGCGGCGATTACACAACCGCCGATGGAGCGGGCGCTGGCATTCCACTTTGCCTGCACGGACGAGATGGGCGTGGCCTGTGAAAAGCAGCTGGTGGCAGAGTTGATGGGCGGTGCGTCCAACATTCTTCTGCTGGACGGCGAGCAGCGGATTCTCGATTGCCTGCGGCGCGTGGATATGTCCGCCAGCCGCCCGGTGCTGCCCGGCTTGTTCTACCACCCGCCCCTGCGGCAGGAACGCTTTGACCCGACGGCCGTGTCTGCGGAGGAAATCGTCGCGCTGCTGCCGCATACATCCAAGCGGCTGGACAAGTGGATTTTGGAGCAATTTTCCGGCATTTCTCCGCTGATTGCCCGGGAAATTTGCTTTGCGCTCACCGGCGAAACGGACACCGATATTTTGACCTGTGACGACTCGCTTTCCCGGGCGCTCTTTGCGCAGTTTCAAGCGCTGCCGGAGCCTTCCTGCTTTCAGCCCGTTATGCTGCTGCACGAGGGCGTGCCCAAGGACTTTTCGTTCCGCCCCATCACGCAGTATGGCAGCTATATGCAGATGCAGCCCTATCCCGATTGCTCTGCGCTGCTCGATGCGTTCTACGGCGCAAGGGATAAGGCGGAAAAAATGCGGCAAAAAAGCCAAATTCTCAACAAAACCGTCACCAATCTCTACGAGCGCGTCACCCGCAAGCTGGCAAACCAGCGTCTGGAATTGGCGGCTACCTTGAACCGTGAACGCACCCGCCAGCTGGGCGATATTGTCACGGCCAATCTCTACCGGATGCAGCGCGGGCAAACGCTGCTCCGCGCCACCGATTTTTATGACCCGGAGATGGGCGAGATAGAAATCCCGCTTTCGCCGACGCTCTCGCCCCAACAAAATGCGGCAAAATTTTACAAGGACTATAACAAGGCCAAAACCGCCCAGCGGGTTCTGACCGAGCAGATCGCCAAGGGCGAACAGGAACAGGACTATTTGGGCAGCGTGCTCGACGCCCTCTCCCGCGCCGAATCCGGCAAGGATTTGTCGGACATCCGCGCCGAGCTGCTCGACGGCGGCTATATCCGCGAGCGCAGCAAGGGCAAGCGTATGAAAACGCCGCCTTCGCGCCCGATGGAGTTCGTTTCTTCGGACGGTTTCCCCATTTTGGTGGGAAGAAATAACCGGCAAAATGACCAGCTGACCACAAAAATGGCGGAAAAACGCGACATTTGGCTGCACGTGCAGAAAATCCACGGCAGTCACACCGTCATTTTGTGTGGCGGCGTCCAACCGCCCGACCAAACCGTCACCGAGGCCATGCAGCTGGCGGCCTACTATTCGCAGGCCAGAGGGGGAACGCTCGTGCCGGTGGATTATTGCCCCGTCAAGCACGTGAAAAAGCCCACCGGCGCCAAACCCGGCATGGTGATTTACGAAACCTATCGCACCGGCTATGTTACCCCTGACCCAAAGCTGCCGGAAAAGCTGCAAAAACAGGGGTAGGGGCTTGAAAAACCTGCCGAAAACAGCTATAATAATGTATGGAAATTTGCGCGTATTGAAGATTTGGAGGAAACTTTCATGCAAAATACACAAAAAACAATGGATAAAATTGTTGCCCTGTGCAAAAACCGCGGTTTCATTTTCCCCGGCTCGGAAATTTACGGCGGCTTGGCCAATACGTGGGACTACGGCCCGCTCGGCGTGGAGCTGAAGAACAACGTAAAGCGCGCTTGGTGGAAAAAATTTGTGCAGGAAAATGAATATAACGTCGGCTTGGATGCTGCAATCTTGATGAATCCCAAGACGTGGGTTGCATCCGGCCACCTGGGCGGCTTCTCCGACCCGCTGATGGACTGCCGCGAATGCAAGGAGCGCTTCCGCGCGGACAAGCTGATTGAGGATTATTGCGCGGAGCAAAATTTGGAACTTCCCAAGCCCATCGACGCCTTTACCCAGGCGGAAATGAAGGATTATATTGAGGAACACCAGATCCCTTGCACCACCTGCGGCAAGCACAATTGCACCGATAGCCGTCAGTTTAACCTGATGGTCAAAACGGTCCAGGGCGGGACCGAGGATGCCAAGAACACGGTTTACCTGCGTCCGGAAACGGCACAGGGCATCTTTGTCAACTTTGCCAACGTCCAACGCACCACGCGGCGCAAGCTGCCGTTCGGCATCGGCCAAATCGGCAAATCGTTCCGCAACGAGATCACGCCGGGCAACTTTATCTTCCGCGTCCGCGAATTTGAGCAGATGGAGCTGGAATTCTTCTGCGAGCCGGGCACCGATCTGGAATGGTTCTCCTATTGGCGCGGCTTCTGCAAGCAGTGGCTGCTGGGTCTGGGAATGCGCGAGGAAAATCTGCGCCTGCGCGACCACGATCCGGAGGAATTGTGCTTCTACTCCAAGGCCACTACGGACTTTGAATTCCTGTTCCCGTTCGGCTGGGGCGAGTTGTGGGGCGTTGCGGATCGCACCGATTATGATTTGACCCAGCATCAGAATACTTCAAACCGCGATTTGACCTATTACGATCAGGAAAAGAACGAGCGCTACATTCCCTATGTCATTGAGCCGTCCCTCGGCGTGGAGCGTTCCGTGTTGGCATTTTTGGTGGACGCCTATGATGAAGAGGTCGTCGGACAGGACAAGAAGGGCAATGATGATGTCCGCACCGTGCTGCACCTGCACCCGGCATTGGCTCCGTTCAAGGCTGCGGTGCTGCCGCTGTCCAAAAAGCTCAGCGACAAGGCGTTGGAGGTCTACCGCTCCCTGCAAAAGGAATTTATGGTCGACTTTGACGAAACCGGCTCCATCGGCAAGCGCTATCGCCGCGAGGACGAAATCGGCACCCCGTACTGCATCACGGTGGACTTCGACACCGTTGGCGATGCCGAAAAGGGCATCGAGGCCGACAATTCCGTCACCATCCGCGACCGCGACACCATGGAACAGGTGCGCGTTCCCATCGCCGAACTGAAAAACTGGCTGCGGGAAAAGCTGAATTATTAAGGCCATGACACATCGTGCCGGAGAACCACTCCGGCACGATTGTTTTGTTTGTTAAATCGCACAATTTGTGCAAGAAAAAATAGGGATTTTGCATAATTGCATGGGTTCTTAAAATGGATTATAATGGTGTTGGATGACAAGCGGAGGGCTTGCAGCCATAAATAAGGGAAGTACTGATTTCATCCGGTGCGCAGCTCGCATGGACGGGTTTTCGCCGTGATTCGGTCAGGGGTACCCAAGAACAGAAGAAAAAATATGAACCAGACAAAGCGACATGTCCCACGCGGCGGAATATTCCGCCGAACGCTGAGTTTTATCATGGCGTTTGCCATGTTACTCAGCCTGATTCCGGCACAAGGTCTGCTAAAGGCCTCAGCTGCTGACGGAATCCAAACACAAGTCACCGACTTGGTAGAAGTGAAAGTCGGCGACACCCTGACAACCATGGAGCTTTACCAAAACGGCGTCTATGAGGCCGCCGTGCCCGTATCGGCGGGAACGCAGGAAGCTGTTCTGGTGGTCAATGGCACCGAAACGGGCATGAAAGCCGATGTGACCGCATCAGCGGACGGCGAGGCTCTCCTCAGAGTCCGCGACGGCGTGCTTCAACAGGCGGCGAAGATGCCTGCGGCACTGGTCGGCGACTTCTTCGGCCTTGAATTTGTGGACGATGAAGATACCCGCTATGACATTGGCAGTTGGAATCCCGCAGATGCCAATGCAGAGCTGTCCTATCTCGGCGGCGGTCTGTATGGCCGTACCTTCCGCTTCCGCGCACTGGCAGAGGATCTGCCCATTGCAGACGGCGGCTACAAGGCTGCGTTCAACGACAGCTGGGATTATTCCATCGGCAACGGCAGCGACAACATCGCTGTGACCATTCCGGCCGGCAGCACATCGTTTACCGTTCTGGTCGATGAGATCAACAAGACGGTTTACGACAGCGTTCGCAGCGGCAGCTTCTCCGTGGCACAAAATGGCGGTGCTGTGGAAAAGCCCGCATTGACCACTACGGTCAGCTTTATTGGTGATGCCCGTGGCCTGAACGACAGCGGAAAAGACTGGGACGCCGGCGCCAAGGGCTATGAGTTTGCGCAGATTTCCGACACCCTGTTCCGCTATCAAAAGACCTTTGCGGCAGGTACCTATAATTATAAGTGCGTATTCGACTATGCCAACTGGTACGAAGCCGAAGACGGCAACCGTTCCTTCACGCTGACCGAGCAGACCCATGTGGTGTTTCTGTATGACACTGTCAGCGGAAAGCTCTATGACACCGTGAACAACGGCAACGAGGTTGCCGAAATGCTCGGTATGCAGGTGGCGCCTGCTGAGATGAAGGTTGTTGATAACGCAAACGGCACAACCACCTTTATTGCTACCGGCGAGGACGGCAAAAACGCCACACTGTTCTATTTCCATCGCAGCGAGCCTGCCAAGACAACTGCGGTTTCCCTTGGCGCAATCAAGAACGGCTCCGCCGAAAGCGGCGAAATTTTCCTGGGCGATGGCGCGTTGGACGTTCTATATTGGTATGAGATTGACGGCGTTCGCGCACTCGATACATCCAATCCCATTGTTACGGTTGACGGGGCAGACTATTCCAACTACACCCGCGCTGCCTTCACCGGCCGCTTGATCACCGTTCCCGGCACACTCCCCGGACCCAGCTGGGATCCTGCGGCAAATGCCATGACCTATGAGGGCAACGGCCGCTATATCTACACCTTTGCCGATGTTGCTCCGGCAAACTACGAATTTAAGATTGCAACCGGCAGCTGGTCGGAAAACTACGGCCTTGGCGGCGCAATTGACGGCCCCAACATTCCCGTTACCGTTCCGGCAACGCAGGATGTCACCATTTATTATAACGACTTCTCTCACCGCGCTGTTTGTTCCGTGGATTATGTGATCGCGGAAGCAGCGCTGACCGGCACCGGCATCCCCGCCGGAACCATGCTGACCGATGATTACCTGATCGGCATCTATTCCGTTACGGTTCCCATGGAAGCAGGTACATATGCGGACGTGAAAATCACCTGCAACGGCGAGGAATATGCCTTCGCGCAGATCGTCCTGACCGAGGCCAAGGAAGTCACGTTCTACTTTGACCCCATTACCGGCATCTACTACTGCAATGCCTCCGATACTCCGCTGGATACCGGCAAAATCTATTTCAACTCCAAGGATACCGCCTATAAGAGCGTTTACGGCGCAGTCGCAACCGGCGAAGAAGTCACCTTTGGCATTGATACCGGCACAGACGCCACCGCTGTCACGCTGGTTCTGAAGGGCAGCAACGCAGGCAGCTGGCAAATGGAAAAGATGGCGCAGCTGTCAACGGCGTACAGCACTGGAAAACCACCGCGACCTTTGACAAACTCGGCGAGGATTCGTACTACTTTGCCATTACCAACGGCAGCACCGTAAAAATCTATGCCGACGACGATGGCAACTACGGCGAAGGCACCGTCACCGACCTGACCAATATTAAGGCGTATGACCTCGTGATCTATCGCTCCGGCTTTCAAACACCCGACTGGATGAAGAACGCGGTCGTCTATCAAATTTTCCCCGACCGCTTCTACGATGCGGCGGAGTGCAACAACTTTGCCCAGTTGACGGCCAGAGGTGAGGTCAACTATGAATACATCACCGACTGGTACACCCTGCCCGAAAACCCCGAACAGGAAGGTCTGCTCACCGAGGCAGAGTATAAGGCCACCGGCGCACACTGGGGCGACGGCGAGTGGAGCAACGAGATTTACGGCGGCGACCTCAGGGGCATCATCGAACGCATCGACTACCTCAAGGCGCTCGGTGTGAACGTGATTTACCTCAACCCTGTTTTCTCCTCGATCTCCAGCCACCGCTATGACGCCTGTGATTACCGCAAGATCGACCCCGTCCTTGGCACCATGGGCAACTTCCAGGAACTGGTGAAGGTTGCGGAAGCAAATGATATGCACATCATCCTCGACGGCGTGTTCAACCACGTTTCCGACGACTCCATCTATTTTGACCGCTATTACAAGTTCCTTGGCACCTCCGAAAAAATCGGCGCCTACCCCTATTGGGCCTATGTCTATGACTACATGGCAGAGCACGGCGCAGAGCAGTCCGCCGCAGAAACGGCTGCAAAGGAATACTTCTCCAAGGAATACGGCATCACCGATTACGCCTATACCGAGTGGTTCGCCGTAAACAACACCCCGCTGATCGATGCGGACACCGGCAAAGATGCCGTTGACAACATCGGCCTGCGTGCCGGCAAGACCGTCTATGGCTACGAAGGCTGGTGGGGCTACGACAGCATGCCCGTCATTTTGTCCACCAACGGCTCCGAGTACCAGACCGGCAACTGGGGCGAAGAAATTATCTACAATGAGGATGGCTCCAGTGTCACGCAGTTCTGGCTGAGCGAAGGCATGGACGGCTGGCGTCTGGACGTTGCCAACGAGGTTTCCGATGAAACCTGGCAGGAGTTCCGCAAGTCCGTCAAGGCACTCAACAGCGACGCCGTTATCATCGGCGAAATCTGGACCGATGCCACCAAGTACCTCTTGGGCGATATGTACGACTCCGTCATGAACTATATGTTCCGCAACGCGGTCACCTCCTTTGCAATGGGCGGCGATGCAAGCGAATCCACCAACACCTTAGAGCGTCTGCGCGAGCGCTATCCGAAAGAAGCCTTCTATGCCATGATGAACCTCGTGGCCTCCCACGATACCTCTCGCGTCCTGTCCTACCTCGACGGTGTCGGCGATGACCGCGCACAGAAGGATGTAGACAGCGCGTTCCCGACCTATGAAAAGACAAGCGAGCTTGCCAAGCAGCGCCAGTATCTGGTCGCGTTCCTGCAATTCACCTACGCAGGCGCTCCCACCATCTACTACGGCGATGAGATCGGCATGGCTGGCGCAGACGATCCCGACGACCGCCGTGGCTTTACCTGGGGCAAGGGCAACAAGGACATCGTCACATGGTATGCTAACCTCGCAGCCATCCGCGCCCAGTACCCCGCACTGCGCACCGGCTCCGTGGAGTCCTTTGCAGTCAACGAAAATACCATGGCATTCGTCCGTCGCGACGCGCAGGATGCAATCATTGTTTTGGCAAATAACAGCAGCGATGCACAGGAAATCGTCCTCAAACCGGCCGATCAAAACGTCACTGCTAAGACCCTGACCGATACCATCAGCGGAACGACCTATACCGTTGGCGCGGACGGAACGATCAAGGTCACGGTTCCCGCGCTGCGCGGTGTGATTTTGACGGAAACGGTCAAGGCCGTTACGCTCGACACCGAGAACCTGAAACCCGCATATGACCCGGCGTATATCGTAGCAACGCGCGAAGCCAACCCCACCCTCACGCATAACCCGGTCAAGCTCGAAGGCACGCCCGCCACCTGCACCGAGCCTGGCTTGAGCGATGGCAGCTACTGCGCAGACTGCGGCAAGGTTCTCGCACCGCAGGAAGAAATTGCGCCGCTCGGCCATGATTGGGGCGAATGGAAAGCCACCAAAGAAGCCACCGAAGAAGCAGCCGGCGAAGAAACGCGCACCTGCTCCCGCTGCGGCGAAAGCGAAACCCGCGAAATCGCCAAGCTGGATTGCCCGTCCGAAAAGTTTGAGGACGTCGACCAGAGCAGATGGTATCACAGTGCAGTCGACTATGCACTTGTGAACAACCTGTTCTCCGGCGTGGATGACACGCACTTTGCACCGAACGATGTAACGACCCGCGCCATGTTTGTGGCAGTGCTGTGGCGTGTGGAAGGCAAGCCCGCACCCAAGTCGGCTGCCGACTTTGCTGACGTTCCGGAAAAATCCTATTATACCGATGCTGTTGCATGGGCTGCGGAAAATAAAATCGTTGCCGGTAAGACCAGCGACCGTTTTGCGCCGAAAGATAATGTGACCCGCGAACAGGCAGCTTCGTTCCTGTACCGCTATGCCAAGTACAAGG
>CAMDZY010000041.1 GCA_945910975.1 uncultured Clostridia bacterium
TCTGTGCGGCGTTGTTGTGCTCGGCGCCCTTATACAGCTTCAGACGGGTCAGAGCAGCTCTGCCGAGAGAATTCTTGGGAAGCATACCCTTGACAGCCAGTTCCATTGCAAATTCGGGGCGCTGTTCCATCATCGTGCGGTACTTGACTTCCTTCAAGCCGCCGATCCAACCGGAATGATGATAATAGGTTTTCTTTTCCAGCTTCTTGCCGGTGAGGACTGCCTTGTCGCAGTTGATGATGATAACGAAGTCACCGCAGTCAACGTTGGGCGTGAAGTCAGCCTTGTTTTTGCCGCGCAGGATGTTGGCGGCGATTACAGCAGTGCGGCCGAGGGGCTTATCTGCTGCGTCGAGGACATACCACTTGCGTTCGATGTTCTCTTTTTTTGCCATTGTAGTGGACATAATGTTTCCTCCATCTTGGAATTTATAGAAATAATTTTTGACAAATGTGGGGCGATGTTTTACAATAATTGTAATCACGCTTGACTTTTATACCACAATTTTTGGCCGGTGTCAACACTATTTTTGACAATTTTAATTTTCGACCGAGAAAACTCGCGAATCCTCTTGTTTTCTCTTAAAATCTCTTGAAATCTCATTTTCGTTTTTAAAGGTGATTTTCATGCAAAGAATGATGGGTTTGGTGCGTCGTTGCATCGATGACTACAATATGATTGCCGAGGGCGACCGCATTGCGGTTGGGGTTTCCGGCGGCAAGGATTCTCTGGCGCTGCTGGTTTTGCTGGCGGCGCTGCGGGCGTATTATCCGAAAAAGTTCACATTGGACGCTGTGACGATCGACATGGGGCTGGGCATGGACTTTTCCCCGGTGGCCGCGCTGTGTGAGCAGTGGCAGGTTCCGTATCACTGCGTCAAAACGGAAATCGGCGCGATTATTTTTGACTACCGCAAGGAGAAAAATCCCTGCTCCATGTGCGCCAAAATGCGGCGCGGCGCGCTGAATCAGGCGCTTTTGGAGCGGGACATTCATAAAATCGCGCTGGGGCACCACTATGACGATGCGGTGGAAACATTTTTGATGAACCTGATTTTTGAGGGGCGCATTGGCTGCTTTGAGCCGGTGACTTATCTCGATCGCACCGGCGTCACACAGATTCGGCCAATGCTGTATTTACCGGAGCAGAGCGTCAGCCATTTTGCACAAAATATGCATCTGCCAATTGTGCAAAACACCTGTCCCGCAGACAAGCAGACAAAGCGGGAGGAAATTAAACAGCTGATTTCCTCTCTGCACGACCAATATCCGGACTTAAAAACCAGAATTTTTGGCGCGATGCAGCGGATGCCACTGCCCAATTGGGAAGTCAAAGCACACCCCCGCCACAAGCCAAAGTAACCCGATGGAAATTCGGTGCCGCAGGGCAGCGCAACCCGCGCACAGGTAGCAGCGATGCTCATGCGTCTGTGCAAATCTTTGCCCAGCAAATAAAATTCCGGTTTAATTTGCGCACAACAGGGGTATACTAGCCTTGGACAAGTTGAGCGGAACTGAATTCCGGAATTCAGACAATACCACGCGCAGGCATTGCAACCGGTTGACGTGTCAAGTGTATCGCGCGACGATGCGAAAAGTAGCAGGCTGAAGAAATTCAACCTGCTATTTTTATTGCTTTTATCAGATGGTACCCAGATATACCTGCGCATAATGGGCGGCGACGGCGCCGTCTGCTGTGGCTGTGACGATTTGGCGCAGTGCTTTGGCGCGCACGTCGCCCACGGCAAATACGCCCGGCAGTGCGGTGCGGGTGGATTCATCGGCAAGGATATATCCGTTGTCATCCAATGCCAGCTGTCCCTTGACCAACTCGGTCGAGGGAACACGGCCAACGCTGATAAACACACCATCCACTGCAAGGCGGGACAATTCGCCTGTGTTGACGTTGCGCAGTTCCAGTGCGGAAAGGCGGCCTTCGCCCAGCAGGCGGTTGACGGTGCTGTTCCAGCGAAATGTGACATTTTCCGTGTTCAGAAGCCGGTCATGGTAAATTTTTGTCGCGCGCAGCGTGCTTCTGCGGTGGATTAGAATAACCTTTTCACAAATGCGGCTGAGCAGCATCGCGTCTGCCACGGCGGAATTTCCGCCGCCCACAACGGCTACGGTTTTGCCCTGATAGAACATTCCGTCACAGGCCGCGCAGTAGGAAACGCCCCGGCCAAGGTATTCATCTTCCTTCTCCACGCCCAGATGCCGGTGCTCTGCACCGGTGGCGATGATCACGGTCTTGGCAAGAAGGATGCCTTTGCCGGTTTCGATGCGCTTGACTTCTGCGTCGAGCGTTACTGCGCGAACCTCCGCCGATTCCGTCCTTGCGCCAAAGCGTTCTGCGCCGGCCTGCATCCGCTGCCCCAGCGTGAAGCCATCGATTCCCTCGTCAAAGCCGGGGTAGTTGTCGATTTGTGCGGTTTGCGCCATCTGTCCGCCTGCGGACAGTTTTTCAAGCACCAGCGTATCCAAGCCCGCGCGGGCTGCGTACAATGCAGCGGTATAGCCGCCGGGGCCGCCGCCGATAACAGCGGTGTCATAGATGTGTTCCATTTTGAGCCACTCCCTTTGTTTTCGGTAGTATGCCCAATTTAACGTTGTAAATGCTGTTGTAACAAATCTACCGCCTGCAAATAGCCTGCAAAATGCTTGCCGGCAATGGTGGCAATGGCGGCTTCTGAGGTGAATGAGTGACGGCGGTATTCCTCACGCGCGTTGATATCCGACAGGTGAACCTCCACCGTGGGAATGCCAACGGCCTTGATGGCGTCGGGAATGGCGATGCTAGTGTGCGTATAGGCAGCGGGATTGAGAATCAAGCCGTCAAACACGCCGTATGCGGCCTGAATTTTGTCCACAATGTTGCCCTCGTGGTTGGATTGATAAAATTCCGTTTCGATTTGCCGTGCATCACAATACTCGCGCACCAGCTGCTGCAAGGCTGCAAGCGTCTGTTTGCCGTAAATATCCGGTTCCCGGATGCCCAAAAGGTTTAGATTTGGGCCGTTGATGATGAGCAGCTTCATAGCATCCAATCCTCCTGAATTTTTTGCGCGGTCGCCTGAGAGCTGGTGTTTTCGTACACCGCATCGCACCACGCATGATACAGCGGCAACCGCTTTTTCAGCAGCGCATCGATGCCGTCACGCTGGGTCACGGGGCGGCCTTTTGCAGACAGGCGCTGCTTGTCGCAGTTCAAAAACAGCACCACGCCGTTTTGCCGCAGCAAATCGCGGTTTTCCGGCATCGTGACCACGCCGCCGCCGGTTGCGATGATTCTGCCGCTTTCCGCGCAGGCGGAACGCAAGACCTGTGTTTCCACGGCGCGGAACGCGCCCTCGCCAAATTGCGCAAAGTAGCTTGGGATATCCATTCCAATCGTTTTCACGATCTCTTTGTCGATGTCCACCACCGGCCGACCGGTGCGTTCTCCCAGATAGCGCGCCACGGTGGATTTTCCGCCGCCGGGCATACCAATTAAGATGATATTCCGCGTTTGGGCGGCGATGGTATCGGTAATTCGAGCAATTTCACTGTCCGGAATCTGCGTATCACAAAATCGCTCCGAAGCCCGCACCGCCTGCGCCACCAGCATAACAAGGCCGTTTCTTGCCGGGATCCCAAGCGATTCAGCCTGCAACAGCAGCGCCGTTTTTGCAGGATTGTAAATCAAATCCAGCACTAACTTGCAGTTTGGAAGAAATTTCAAATCCAGAGGGGCGCGGCCGTTGTTGGGGTACATTCCCACCGGCGTTGCGTTTACGACCAATTCGGCATCGCCATGCTGCGGAAGATTTTGGTAGTTGTTCTCCCCCGTGCGGGAAATCACCACAGGCGCGATGCCGCAGCCGCGCAGCACGGCGCAAACGGTTTTTGATGCCCCGCCGCTGCCCAAAACAAGCGCCTTTTTCCCGCGCAGCGTGTCGGCATCCTTGCCCAAAAGAGCGAGAAAGCCGTCATAATCCGTGTTGTCACCCAGCCAGCCGCCATCGGGCAGACGCGTCATGGTGTTGACGCTGCCAATGGCCTTTGCGCGGTCTGTCAGGCGTTCGCAGAATGGAATCACCGCATTTTTGTAAGGAATTGTGACATTGAATCCGTCGAGCGCCGTTGTTTGCAAAAAATCTGCCAGTGCTTCCGGCTCCATTGGGTACAATTCGTACTCGTAATCGCCCAACATATGGTGAATGGCAGGGGAGAAGCTGTGGCCAAGCCGCTGCCCGATCAACCCAAATCGCTTCACTTAAACCACCTCGGTATAGCTGCCCAGATATTTAATGCTTGTAACAACGCCCTCCAAATCGTCAAACACCTGCAAGAACGCATCGGAATAGACCGAGGAGTCTAAATCAAAGTAGAACATAAATTCAAAATCCGTGTTCGACAAGGGGCGGCTTTCCAGCTTGGTCAGGTTGATGCCTAGCGCATTGAAGCGCGAGAGCACGCGGTACAACGAGCCGCGCCGGTTGGGAACAACGACCATCAGGCTGGTACGGTTTGCGCCGGGGAAGATTTCCAGCTGCTTGGAAATGCAGATAAAGCGTGTAAAATTGCTTCCGTGATCCTGTACGGAGGTTTCCAGGCATTCCAACCCATAAATTTCTGCACAGAAGCGGGAGGAGAGCGCCGCAATGTCCGTGCGGTCGGACTCCGCAACTTTTTTCGCTGCCAGCGCGGTATTGTCGCATGCGGTGACGGTCACATTTTTTAAATCTTTCAGGAAACCGTCACATTGTGAAATTGCTTGCTCATGGGAGTAAATTTCGCGGATGTCCGACAGCTTTGTGCCCTTTTTGGCAAGCAAACAGTGGTCGACCTTTACGCGGCAGCTGCGCGAGATATAGAAGCTGTGGCGCATCATCAGATCATAGATCTGGTTGACCGAGCCTGCGGTGCTGTTTTCCAGCGGAAGGATCCCGTAGCGGCAAAGTCCTTGCTCCACGGCAGAAAACACGCTGTCAAAGGATGTAAAATACAAAATATTTGCCGACGGAAACAGCCGCTCGCAAGCAAGCTGAGAATACGCGCCCTCGGAACCCTGACACGCCACCAATGGCCGTGCCGGGGGCAGGGCGGGCGTATTTTCCAGCGCATTTTTAATGGTATCGCGAATCGGCGACTGCTTGGCGATGAGCTGATGCTGCGCCGAGCGGCTCAAATCGAACAGCACAGAAAACAGCGTATCTGTTGCCGGTGCCAGATCATCTCCGACGCGCTCACCCAACTGCGCCAGCTTTTCGCGCTCACGCTTTGGGTCGAACACGGGCAAATTCTGCTCCAGCTTTGTCTGTGCAACCTGCTTCACCGCATCCATGCGCTGCACAAGCAGGTCTGCGATTTGATTGTCGATGTGATCGAGCGTAACTCGTAAATCTTTTAATTCCATTCTTTTTCTCCTCACTTAATAATTGTCCAAGGCATCGAAGATGGCCAGCGCAGCAGCTGCTTCGATGCAGGGAACTGCGCGCGGCACAATACATGGGTCGTGTCTGCCGTGAATTACTAACTGCGCGTCCTCCTGCTTCGACAGGCTGACGGTTTGCTGTGGCCTGAGAATCGAGGGGGTCGGCTTGATTGCTACCCGGAAAAGGATCGGCATCCCGGAAGAAATACCGCCCAAAATTCCGCCGTGGTTGTTGGTTTGTGTTTTAATCTCTCCGCCTTGTATGATGAAAGGATCGTTATTTTCACTTCCGCGCAGTCCGGCTGCTGCAAAGCCGTTGCCAAATTCAATTCCCTTGACGGCGGGAACGGCAAACACGGCCGATGCAATACGGTTTTCCAGCCCATCGAACATGGGATCGCCAATGCCGGCGGGAAGCCCTGTGACGGCGCATTCGATCACGCCACCGACGGAGTCGCCCTCGCTCTTTGCGGCCAAAACCGCTGCCTGCATTTTCCCGGCGGCTGCGGGGTCGATGACCGGCAAGTTGTTTTTCAGAACCGCTGCAAAATCCTCCGGGCAGACGCGAACCGGGTCAAAGGCGGCGTCCTCCACATCGGCGATTTGTGCAATATGTGCGCCGATCGAAATGCCACGCGCGTTTAAAATCTGCATACAAATGCCACCGGCTACACAAAGCGGCGCGGTCAGGCGCCCGGAAAAGTGCCCACCGCCGGAGCCGTCCTGTGCGCCGTGAAATTTTGCCTGCGCGGTAAAATCCGCATGGCCGGGACGGGGCAGATCGGAAAACTGACTGTAATCGCCGGGACGCACATTGGTATTGGTGATGATCCCGCAAAGCGGGGCACCACACAGCTTGCCGTTGGCAATTCCGGAGAGAAATTGCACCTGATCCAGCTCTTTGCGCGGGGTGGAAAGCGCACTGTTTCCCGGCGCACGCCGCTTCAAAAAGGCAGCCAGCGCGGCTTCATCCAGCGGGAATCCCGCCGGCAGTCCGTCAACCACAACGCCGATGGCGGGGGAGTGGGATTGCCCAAAAATGGATACGTGGATATGGTTGCCAAAACAGGAACTCATTGCGCATCAACTCCTTTTCCTACAACGCCGCCCAGCGCTGTGAAATCTTCAAAAAAATGGGGGTACGATTTGTTTACGGCCTGCGCGTCCAGTATTTTGACCGGCTGCGCACACAAACCGCTTGCAGCTGCGGCCAGCATAACGATGCGATGATCGTTGCATCCGTCTACCGTGCCGCCTGAAAGCGGCTTGCCGTAGATTTTAATCGCATTCTCCGTAGCTTCCGCCCGACCGCCGAGCGCATGAATCGCGGCGCAGATTGTCGCGACACGGTCGCTTTCTTTTATGCGCAGCCGTGCGATGTTTTCAATCACCGTGCAGCCCTGTGCTGCACAAGCCGCTACCGCAATGGCCGGAACCAGATCCGGAATATCTGCGCTATCGAGCGTAATTGCACGCAAGGGAGCGGGATGGACGGTAACGCCGTCTGGCAAATAAGAAATTTTTGCGCCGAACCGTTCCAGAACGGAACAAATCGCCCGGTCGCCCTGTAGCGTGTCGTGCCGTAGACCGGTCAGCGTGATGCCATTGCCACGCGCGGCGGCAGCGCACATCCAAAATGCCGCGTTCGACCAATCCCCCTCGGGGGTCAGCACCTCCGGCGGCATATATTTCTGCCCGCCGGGAATCAAAAAGCCGGTTTCCGTGGGCAAAACGGTAATGGAAAAATCCTGCAACGCATCCAGCGTCATCTGCAAATATCCGCCGGATTGCAGACCGCCTGTAATGATCAATTCACTGTTGCCCTGCAACAGCGGCAGTGCAAACAGAAGTCCGCTTAAAAACTGTGAGGAAATATTTCCCGCAATCGTGTACTGCCCAGGCAGCAGTTGGCCGCATACATGAGGCATATTGCTACCCTTTTCAGAAACGGTAATGCCATGTGCTTCCAATGCCTGCCAAAGCGGCTCCATGGGGCGCTGTGGCAGCTTACCGGACAAGAGAAAGGCTGCATCCGCGCCGAGCGCACACGCCACCGGAACCAGAAACCGGTAGGTGGAGCCACTCTCTCCGCAGTCCAAAACCGCAGTTCCCGCCGTACCCTTTGTCGGCATGATTTTGCATGACGAATCGGTGGTATCGATCTTTGCGCCCAACGCCTGCAAGCAGCGAACGGTCGCGGCAATGTCCTGCGAGAAAACAGGGCAGGGGAGGACGCTCTCTTTTTCGCTCAACGCAGCGCAAATCAATTGCCGATGTGCGTGCGATTTGGAAAAAATAGCGCGCAGCGATCCGGATAGGGCGGCGGGTTGGATGATTACATTCATACGCTTTCTCCTGTCATGCCCAGCTGTAAAAAGGTTCTTGCATCCTCCAGCGAAACCTTTTGCAGTTCACAAAGGCCGATTTTGCGTGGAACGACCAGCGTGATGGAATCTGCTGCGCGCTTTTTGTCGGATAAAACAGTGGCAAACAGTGCATCAGGCGAATATTCGGTGGACACGGGCAGATGGCATTCATCCAAGACTTGTAACAGCGTCTTCAAGCACGAAGCATCGCAAAGTCCCTTTTTCACAGCCGCGCGGGTAATCAGTACCATTCCGACAGCAACTGCGCTGCCGTGGGGAATGGTGTAGCCGCTGTTTTGCTCGATCGAGTGGGCAAACGTATGGCCAAAATTCAGCAGCTGCCGCAGCCCGCTTTCGCGTTCATCCGCGCAGACAACATCCCGTTTAATCGCAACGCAGCGGGCAATCATATCTTCCAGACTTGCGCGCTCGTGTAGCAGCTCCAAAATGGAAGCATCCTTTAAAAATGCGTATTTAATGACCTCTGCCTGCCCGTTGGCAATTTCCGCAGCGGGCAGGGAAGTCAAGGTATCGATGTCGCATAGCACCAGATCCGGCTGGTAAAAGGTTCCTACCAGATTTTTCCCCGCAGGTAAATCGATAGCGGTTTTCCCGCCGACCGAGGAATCCACTGCGGACAAAAGCGTTGTGGGCAGCTGCACCAGCTTCATCCCACGCATATACAGGCTTGCCGCCAAACCGGCCAGATCGCCCACCACGCCGCCACCGAGTGCAACCACAGCATCAGAACGCGTGAAGTGGCAAGCAGCCATTTCGTTCAGCAAAGCAAGCAGCGTTTCGGCGCATTTGGAGCCTTCTCCGGCGGGAAAGACAAATTGAGAAACCTCCAAACCGGCGGCTTTCAGGCAATCAAGTACCTTCTGGCCATAGAGCGGTGCGACATGGCTGTCTGTCACCACCATGACGTTTTTGCAGTGCAGTTGACAAATTTTGTGTCCTGCCTGCTCCAATAGACCTTGCCCGATTTCGACCGGATAGGTTTTGGACGGCGTATTGACGCTGACGGTTTTCATAGCTTGTCCACCTCTTTCTTGCGCTGCCGCCCCTCGTCCAAGAGCTTGGCCAAAGCCTCCTCCTGCCCGTTGGCGATCACATCGCGGTATTGCTGCATACATTGCAGAAAAATATCCAATTCAAAGAGCAAATCCTCTTTGTTTTCCATGAATAGCTCTGCCCACATCGTGGGATTGAGCCACGCCACGCGGGTCAAATCCCGATAAGAGCCGCCGGAAAAGCCCTCCTGCTCCAGTGCGGTGGGGCTTTGGATAAAGGCGTTGGACACAATGTGGGTCAATTGCGAGGTAAAGGCAATTTGCGCATCGTGTTTTTGCGCTGTCGTAACCGTAACGGAACCAAATCCGGCAGGCATAATGGCGCTTTTGATGCGTTGCAAAAGGCGAATATCGTCAAACACGCGCGGCACGGCCACAAAGCAGGCATTCCGGAACAAATCCGCCCGGCTGTTGGCAAAGCCCCACTGGTGGTTGCCTGCCATTGGGTGTCCGCCTGCAAACTCAAAGCCGTACGTTTCCGCCAATCGGAAGCCAAGGCTGCAAATTCGCTTTTTTGTGCCGCAGCAGTCCATCACCAGTGCCGATTTTGGAAGCTGCGCTGCGTGCGACTCCAGCCAATTGCAAGCTGCACGAGGGGAAATGGCAATTAGAACACAGTCGCACTGTGACATGGTCGTGTCGTCCAACACACCGTCAATTGCACCGCATAGCTTTGCAAACTCTTGAATAGAGGAATCCAGCTCACAGCCGTAAACTGTCATACCGGCCTGCTTGAAGGCCTTGGCGAGCGAGCCGCCGATCAAGCCCAAGCCGACAATTCCGTATGTCATTCGGCCATCGCCTCCCGGATCCGCATGACGCGCCTGGACAGGCGGTCAAACTGCGCCGGTGTCAGGGATTGCGCGCCGTCGCACAGCGCGTGTTCCGGGTCGTTGTGAACCTCGATCATCAAGCCATCAGCACCGGCAGCGGTGGCGGCCATCGCCATGGATTCCACATAACGGGCAACACCGGTTGCATGGCTCGGATCGACCACAACGGGCAGATGGGTCAACTCATGCAGAACGGTCACTGCGGACAGGTCGAGTGTGTTTCGCGTGTAGGTTTCAAAGGTGCGCACGCCGCGTTCACACAAAATCACATTTTCGTTGCCACCGGCCATGATATATTCTGCACTCATCAGCAGTTCTTTGAGCGTGTTGGCAAGTCCGCGTTTGAGCAGAATCGGCTTTTTGGTTTTGCCAAGTTCCTTTAAAAGGTCAAAATTCTGCATATTCCGCGCGCCGACCTGAATAATGTCGACTTCTTCAAACAAAGGCAAATCCGCAATGTTCATCAGCTCGGAAATAATCGGCAGTCCGGTTTCCTTTTTCGCTTCCAGCAAAAGCTGAATGCCTTCGCCGTGCAGCCCCTGAAAATCATACGGAGAGGTGCGGGGCTTAAACGCGCCGCCGCGCAAGATGGTTGCACCGGAAGCCTTGACGCTCTGCGCAACGCCGGTGATCTGCGCGCGCGTTTCCACCGAGCAGGGGCCGGCGATGATCTGGAAATTCCCACCACCGATTTTTACACCGTTAATGTCGACAATGGTGGGCATCTCATGGAATTTGCGGTTTGCCTTTTTGAAAGGCTCACTGATGCGCTGAACGCGCTCAATGATGGACAGACTTTCCAGCAGACCAACATCGACCTTGCTGGTGTCGCCGACCAGACCGATAATGGTGTGGTATTCACCGGCGGACATATGGGTGGTCAAGCCCATGGACTCAAACCAGCTGCAAAGATTGTTAACCTGTTCGGCGGAAGTACCTGGTTTTACGATAGCGATCATAATGATTCCCTCCTAATAAAAATGGGCTGTGCAGTGATTGCACAGCCCGTTGAATGTTCTTCCAACCCTTTTGGCAGCACAAATCACTTCTTCCCACGTGCGGTAAAGAAGAAGTAAAAGTAATATTCAGCTGCAAAAGTGTTTTTCATTGTAAAGAGTCCTTTTCACGCATTGAAACTAAGAATATTATACACACCCTTTTCCGCTTTGTCAACGCTTTTTGTGCCAAAAGCGTGCATAATTTATCACAAAGTATCAGTTTTCCCGCGTCGAAAAAAATCTGAAAATTTTTGTTTACAACACCGGAAAATTCTGTTATAATATATCCTACAAATGCGCCAGTGGCTCAATGGATAGAGCATCAGATTCCGGTTCTGAGGGTTGGGGGTTCGAGTCCCTTCTGGCGTGCCACAGCCGGACGCCGATCTTGATAGGATTGGCGTCCGGCTTTTGTTATATTGTAGAATTACGAAAAGCAGTTTGACAAATCAAGATTTTGAAGGTGGTTTTGTGATAAAGAAGTTAAGATACGGCAATACGAATACATTTTTTGTTGAAGGAACAAACGGCGGTTTGCTTGTTGATACTGATTTTGCGGGGACAATGCCTGCATTTTATAAGGCAATGAAAGATCACGGTATTAAAATTCGTGATATTAGCTATGTCTTAGCAACGCATTATCATCCGGATCATATTGGCTTAGTCAGTGAGTTAATGGAGCAAGGCGTAAAACTTCTCTTAATGGATACACAAAATTCACAGATCCATTTTGCGGACGAGATTTTCAGAAGAGAGAAACGATTCAGGTATGAACCTATCAACATTGAGCATTCAACAAGAATCAATATCAAAGACAGCCGAGCGTTCCTTGAAAATATGGGCATTGCGGGGGAAATTATATCAACTCCAAGCCATAGCGAGGACAGTATAACTTTGATTTTAGATAATGGGATATGTTTTGTGGGGGACTTAGAACCGATTGAAT
>CAMDZY010000042.1 GCA_945910975.1 uncultured Clostridia bacterium
ATTACCAGCAGCCCAATTACCAGCAGCCCAATTACCAGTACCCGCCCAACGCGGGAATGGGCGGAAACTACCGCGCACCGGTGAAAAAGCGTAGCGTTGCCGTTTGCATTTTGCTGACCATCATCACCTGTGGTATTTATGGGATCTATTGGTTTATCTGCATGGTCAATGATTTGAACGTGGCAAGCGAACGGATCGGCGACGCTTCCGGCGGCACGGTTTTCCTGCTGTCACTGATTACCTGCGGAATTTACGGTATGTACTGGCTGTACAAGGCCGGCGAAAAGGTAAGCTACATAAAGATGAGAAATACCGGCGTGCCAAGCTCCAGCAATGGCATTTTGTATCTGATTCTTGGCCTGGTTGGCTTGCCGATTGTGAGCTACTGCCTGATTCAAAGTGAATTGAACGAAGTTGCTACCTTGCAGTAAACAGCGCTTGCGCCGTGTGCTTTGCATTGGCGGCGGCCTGCTGCTGGCAGGTCTGCTGTATGCGTGGGTGTACGGCTTAACAGGGCTTAGCATTCCTTGCCTGTTTTATACGGTGACGGGATTGCAATGCCCCGGCTGCGGCGTCAGCCGAATGTGTATGTGTCTGCTCCGGCTGGATTTTGCAGGCGCATGGCACTATAACCCGGTCATTCTGATGCTGCTTCCCATTGGCGCATATCTGGCGGTTCGCGTATTGATTCGCTATGTCAAAACGGGAAGCAGCGTGCTGCGCAAAGCAGAACATATCACGGTAGGGGTCATAATCGCAGTTTTACTGCTCTTTGGCGTCCTCCGTAACCTTTAATGCCGAAAACGGCGCACGAACTTGGGAGAGAAATCTCCGAACGCAAGCTCGTGTGCCGTTTTTTTGTCGTATGACCGGCCGAAAAATCACTTTATTCCGCGCCCTCTATGATGGCATTTTCGTCGGCCTGGATGCTGTTGAAAATTTTCTGCATTTCTGCATCAGATACCGTAGGGTCACAGTATAAATTGTAGAAATACGCGTCGTCCGTCCATATATAGGTCGTTCCTTCGTCGTAGATGCACAAGACCTTATGACCGTTCAGGCACAATGCTTTCTTTGTAACGCCTTCGGAATTGACACCAAACCAGTTTTGGCCTTCCGCGTCCTTTGGGATGACAAGCTGGTCATAGGAGATCCAGTTCCCGGATGCATTGAGCCAGTGCATCGAAACCGCTGAAATGGTGACGATCTCGGAATTTTTAAAATAGCCGTCAGGAAGATAGGTTGGTGCATAGACGGTTTGAATGGATTCCGGCGTTGTCGCAGACTGCTCCGGTTGAAAAGTAAATTCGTAATGCGTTCCTGTGTCCCGGGTGAAGAAGCGAACGACCGCTTCCCGAACTGCGGGGAAAGCCATTGCCGTGGAGGTCAAAAGTGCGGCGATGATGGCAACCAATGCGATCCGTTTTACGGTGGTGTTGACATAGTACCAGGTTTTCCGTTGCGTGTTACGGATCAGCTTTTCGGATTTGGCAAGGAATGTCGGGGAAAAGGTCACGTCGATCTCGTCTTCGTTGTCGGGAATGTCAGAAAATTCCTCCAGCACTGCGTCCAGCAGAGCCAGCTCGAACGGCATGATTTTCTTCTTGTACAAAATTCAGTCCCTCCTCTTGGCAAAGTGCCACAAGCAACTTTTTGCCGCGATTTAGTTGTTGACGTACCGTTCCTTCCCGGCGGTGCAGAAGGACGGCGGTATCCTTTACACTTTGCTCTTGCACATAAATCATAAGCAGCACTTCCCGGTACGGCGAGGGTAGCCGCCGCATGACGCGAAGTAACGTATCATAATCCTGTAACAGAACAATCTGCTGGAATAGATCCTCATCCGGTATCGCACACGGCCCTGCCTCATCCGCCAAATTGCTCTTCTGCGTTTGGTGCAGCATGGTAAGGGCTGCATTTTTTGCGGCGGTGAGAACATAGGCACGCAGCTTTTTCGGATTGTCGGACGGCACGGCTTTCATTCGCCGGGCGATTCCCAAGAAGGCAGCTTGTACTGCGTCCTCGGCATCTTCATGGTTGTTTAACACACGCTTGGCCACCAGCAGCATCTGCTTGCGATAGCCGTTATAAATATCTGCAAAGCGCAGCTGATCGGACGAATCGTCGATCATAGCTGCGTAGAATAACAGCATGGAACATCCCTCGTTTCCCCCTAATTATGCAGAAAAAATTGCCTGCTGTCAAGCGGCAGAGCATGGCAGAAAAATTTTTTTTCGACAGTCTAAAAAAATTCTCTTTTTTTGTATCATTTTGCTGATTTGACGTGTCTATATAAGTAGGGGGCAGTATAAGAACCGGTTTTGAACCGGAGCCAAATTTATTGTTATAGGAGGAAGATACAAATGAAAAAAATTATTAGTTGCGTTCTGATTCTTGCGGCGCTCCTCGCGCTGGTACAGCCGGCGTGTGCTGCACAACCTCCCGAGATTGATGCGCAATACGTAAATGCAATCAAAACCTACGTTACGCTATCCATCAGCGCATCGGGCAAAGCAACCATCGTGACCTCCGCCACCGCAAAGACGGGCGTCACAAACATTACTGCGATCACGCGCATCCAGCGGAAGGTTGGAAACTCCTGGATCTTCGTAGAAAACTGGCGGTATTCCACAACCAACAGAACCTTTAGCAAGTCCTATTCAACACAGCTGAGCGTCAAAGGCCAGTACCGCGCGGTTACGGATTTCACCCTGACCGGAGCGACGACCGAATATATCACAAATATATCCACGGCAACATACTAAACCCCTAAAACTGCCCCCAATCGGCATAGAAAGCCTGCAAGCCGGTTTTTTGGAGCATCCGAAAAGCCGACGCTTTCGCGGGGCTGCCTTTCACGATTTGAAAGAATCGCGAAAGACAGCCCCTTTTTATTTGCATCGACGGCTACGGTCGGAGAAGGCTTGTATACACGGAGCGACGATATATTTGTCATATCAATTTGCACCAAAGAGAGAAAAATCGCTTTTTTGCCTGCGGTTGCTTGACATTTTGGGCACAATTCGACATAATAAAATGAACGATTCTATTTTATATGCAGAGTGTTTTGGAATTTACAAAAGGGAGATGCTGCCGAATGCAGAAATTGGAGGTCTTACAGCGATATTTTGGCCACCACGCCTTTCGTGACGGTCAGGAAGCGCTGATCGATGGGCTGCTGGCCGGGCGGGACGTGATGGGGATCATGCCGACCGGTGGTGGGAAGTCGATGTGTTACCAGCTGCCGGCACTGATGAAACCCGGCGTGGCGCTGGTGGTTTCTCCGCTGATTTCGCTGATGAAGGATCAGGTGATGGCGCTGTGTGACGCCGGCATTCCGGCCGCTTATATCAACAGCACACTTTCTTTGGAGGAAACGCGCGGCGTGTTCCAAAACGCGCGGGCGGGCAATTATAAAATTCTCTACGTCGCGCCGGAGCGTCTGGAGATGGACGGCTTTGTGTCGCTGGCGTTGCAGCTGAATATTTCGCTGGTGGCGGTGGATGAGGCGCACTGCATTTCGCAGTGGGGGCAGGATTTTCGGCCGAGCTATTTAAAAATTGCACAATTCTTGGATTTGCTGCTCTCGCGTCCTCCGGTGGGCGCGTTCACCGCGACTGCCACCCCGGAGGTACGGCAGGATATTGCGCAGCTGCTCCGGCTGCGTGACCCGGTTTGCAAGGTGATGGGCTTTGACCGTCCCAATCTCTACTTCGCGGTAGAAGCGCCGGAGGATAAGCCCGCCGCCATACAGACCTTGGTGGAGGAGCGCGCCGGAAAAAGCGGCATTATCTATTGCGCGACCCGCGCAGCCGTAGAACGCGTGGAAGCCCAGCTGACGCACCATCAAATTGCCGCCACACGCTATCACGCCGGGCTGAGCGATGCAGAGCGGCAGCAGAATCAGCTGGATTTTCAATATGACCGCAAACCCGTTATGGTCGCCACCAATGCCTTTGGCATGGGCATCGACAAATCCAACGTGAATTTTGTCATACACTACAATATGCCCAAGAGCTTGGAGGCCTACTATCAAGAAGCGGGACGCGCCGGGCGGGACGGTTCGGCGGCAGAGTGTATTTTGTTGTATTCCGGTTCCGATATCCAAACCGCCAAATTTTTAATTCAACACAACGACTCCGGTGAACTGGATGAAGCACACTCACGCCAGCGAATTGACGCCGATATGCAGCGGCTGGGCAAAATGATTGGCTACTGCAAAACCGGCAGCTGTCTGCGCGGCTATATTTTGGACTATTTTGGGCAATCACACCCGGAGCATTGTGGCAATTGCAGCAATTGCAGCGCGGATTATGAACTTTTAGACATCACCCAACAGGCGCAAATGATTTTATCGTGCATCTGGCGAATCCGCAAGCACTTGAACTATAGCGTTGGTGTCACCACGGTGACCGGCGTTCTGCGCGGCAGTAAGCGGCAAAAGCTGGCAGAAAAGGGTCTGGACAAGCTGTCCACCTACGGCCTGATGGCGCAAACCTCCGAGGCACAGCTGCGCAGCTATTTTGACGCACTCGAACGACAAAACCTGATCGAAACCGAAAAGGAACACGCGACCGTTGTGCTGACACCCGCCGCAAGCGAGGTGCTGTTTGAGGGAAAACAGGTGCAGATGCGCGTGAAAAAAGAAAAGGCGGAAAAGAGAAAACCGAGTCAGAATTACGGCGATCTGCTCACCCGCCTGAAGGCGCTGCGGACGCGATTGGCGCTCAAGGAAAGCGTACCCTCTTACATCATCTTTTCCAATGCGACATTAGAAGATATGGCTGCAAAGCATCCGCACAATATGGAAGAATTTTTAACTGTGAACGGTGTGGGCGAGATCAAGGCGAAGCGATACGGCGAAGCCTTTTTGACCGTCCTCACCGAGGATTCGGAGAGCTTATGAATGAATTTACCCTTCCCGATTTGCAAACACTGCTCCCGCGCCGCAATCGAACGGCGCACAAGGGGAATTTTGGCCGGATTCTTATTCTGGGCGGCAGCGTCGGTTACACCGGTGCGCCGAAGTTGGCGGCAAATGCCGCGCTGCGCTGCGGCAGCGGGTTGATCCATGTGGGCGTGCCGGCGGCAATTTATCCGATCGTGGCGTCTGCGCTGACAGAGCCGATGCCGTTTCCGCTGCCATGTGATGGCAAACGGCTGACCTTGGCTGCGCTGGATGAAATTTTGCCCTTGCTGTCCCGCTGCGATGCCTGCCTGATCGGCCCCGGTATGGGGAGGAGCGAACAGACGCGCGAATTGGTGCTTGCATTGCTGCGGCAGGCGAAAATTCCGCTGGTGATCGATGCCGATGGCATAAATGTGCTGGCCGGGCATATAGATGTATTGCAAGAAACAGCCTGTCCGGTCATTCTGACGCCGCATGACGGGGAATTTGCCCGCTTGGGCGGCCGGATGGACGCCGACCGCTTGGCAGCGGCGGCGCAGTTGGCCAGACAAACCGGGACGATCCTCCTGCGCAAGGGACACCGCACGATTATCACTGACGGCGAACGCTACTGCATCAACCGCACCGGCAACCCCGGCATGGCAACCGGTGGCAGCGGGGATGTGCTGGCGGGCATCATCGTGTCGCTGCTGGGACAGGGACTTGCGCCGTTACAGGCGAGCACGTTGGGCGCATGGCTGCACGGTGCGGCCGGAGATCTGTGCGCCGAAACAATCGGTGAGTACGGCATGACGCCCTCGGACATGGTACAGGCTGTTGCGCAAATACTGCGGCAGTGTCAATAATTCGCTGCCCGCGACAGGAGAGGAATGTCTTGGGCAAAACAGGAATCTGTATCGTATTATGCTTGAGCTTGCTGTGCGCTTGCAGCGGCGGGCAAAAGGAGGACACCTTGCAGGCCGCCATGGATTTCCGTGCGGCGCTGCTGAACGCTGCGTCCTACAGCTTTACGGCAGAGGTCACGGCGGACTACGGCGAGCGTGTATACGAATTTTCCATGGACTGCGTTTGCAGCGGCGGCACGACCAACATCACCGTCACCAAGCCGGATACCATTTCCGGCATCACCGCGCAGGTGACAAACGCGTCCGGCGAGGTCACCTTTGACGGCACGGCGCTGGACTTTGGCACGCTGGCGGACGGGAATATTGTGCCGCTCGCCGTACCCGCAGTGGCGGCGGACAGCTGGACAAGCGCCTATATCGCCTCCGCCGGAAAAGAAAAGGACGCGCTGCGTGTACACTATGAACGCGGCTATGACGATGCACAGCTTTTGGTGGATACTTGGTTTTCTTTGAAAAATAATCTCCCCATTTACGCGGAAGTGTGCTATAATGATAGCTGTATTTTGCAGATGAGATTATCCGACTTTCAAGAGGTAGCATAACATGAAATTACTAAAGCGAAGCTGGGCGGATGTGTCTTTGGACAATTTGACCCACAACTATACACAGCTGCGCCGCCATGTGCCGTCCGACTGCAAATTTTTGGGCGTGGTCAAGGCCGATGCCTACGGCCACGGCGCAGTGCCGATCAGTCAGCATTTGAAGGATTTGGGCGCGGATTATCTCGCCGTGTCCAACATTGAAGAAGCGCTGCAATTGCGCAGAGGCGGTCTGCGTCTGCCGATTCTGATTTTGGGCTACACGCCGCCGGTGTACGCGGCCGACTTGGCGCAGATGGAGCTGCGGCAGGAGGTTCACAGTCTGGAATATGCGCGCCAGCTCAATGCGCGACTGTCCGGCACGGAGTTACAGTTGCAGATCCATATCAAGCTGGACACCGGAATGTCGCGGCTCGGCTTTTTTGCCTACGACCGCGAACAGACGCTTGACGAGCTGAAAGAGATCGCCGCCATGCAAAATCTGCACTGTGAGGGTGTGTTCACCCACTTTTCCGCAGCAGACAGCTATGCACCGGACGATCAGGCCTATACGCAGCTGCAATTTTGCCGCTTTACTGCTATGCTGGACGAGATGAAATGTGTCGGCATCACGCCGGAGATTCGCCATTGTGCCAACTCGGCTGCGGCAATTCTGCACCCGGAATATGCATTGGATATGATTCGCCCCGGTATTGCCACCTATGGCATTGCGCCGTCGGCGGAATTGCAGGGCGCGCTCGACTTAAAACCGCTGATGTCGCTGCGCACCATCATTTCTCAAATTCGCCCCTACCCGACCGGAACCTGCGTCAGCTACGGCAGAGCCTACACCACGCCGGAAACGCGCAACATTGCAGTGCTGGCCATCGGCTATGCAGACGGTCTGTCGCGCAGCTTTTCCAACCAAATCAGCTTCCTGCTGCACGGGAAAAGAGTGCCGGTGGTGGGACGCATTTGCATGGATATGTGCATGGTGGATGTGACGGACGTGCCGGAGGCAAAGGTCGGCGATATGGTCACGGTGTTTGGTACGGACGAGGGCGCCAGCATCCCGGTGGAGGAGCTGTCCGACCGGCTCGGCACCATCCCCTACGAGGTTCTGTGCGGCATCAACAAGCGAATCCCCCGCATCTATCTCAACGGCAACAGCCGCATCGAAGTTTTGCAGTATATTGTGTAATTCTTCCGCTGACAAGCATACTATGGATTGAGAGCCTTCTCTCATTGCCGGAATTTTCTCCGGCCTGTATAAAAAATAATTCTGCGTGGGAAAATAAGGTTACACCGTGATAAAAGCGGTGAATGATTTTTCGCGGAGAGTGACACACCATGATGGATGAAACCGTAAAACGGGGCGATATTTTCTATGCCGATCTCAGCCCGGTGGTCGGCAGTGAACAGGGTGGAACCAGACCCGTCCTGATTGTCCAAAACGACATGGGCAATCGCCATTCGCCCACTGTGATTGCCGCTGCGATCACCAGCCAAACCGGCAAAGCCAAGCTGCCCACGCATATCGAATTGACCGGTCACAACGTCGGACTTACAAAGGATTCCGTTGTTCTTTTGGAACAAATACGTACAATCGACAAAAAACGTCTGCGCGAACACATGGGCAGATTGGATGAAACCATGATGAATCAGGTGGACTCGGCAATTGCAGTCAGCTTTGGACTTCACGCGACCTAGAAAAAAATAACAGCAATATTATTTCGCCCTCCTGCATACTATATGCGGGAGGGATTTTTATGGAATGTCCAATCACTACACCGGTTTATTACAACGCGCAAGTCGTTTGCCAATTGGAGGTAGAGCGGCAAGGTCTGTACTATCACTTCCACTGCTGCTGCCATCTGGAGCCGACGCGCATTTTGCGCGTGTATGCAATTTGCGGGATGCAGATCGTGCCGCTTGGCATTTTGATGCCGAAGGACGGCGCATTTGTTCTGGATGAAAAAATCTCCGCCAGAGCGTGGCCGCTGGATGCGATCGACACCGCGATTTGCAGCTTCTGCCCGGAGGACTCCGCCCTGCCCTGGCGCAGTGTGGTAGACGGCGTTACCGTGGAAGGCTGGCTCCGCCGGCAGGAAAACGGCTATGAACTGTTATTGCCGGATACGGGCGAAGAGTTTCCGTTCCCCGCCAACCGACAGGATGCAAAGCCCACGGTTTGCGGCGATATCGCCTGCCTTTCGCTGCCCTTGGACGCAGCCGGACAATTGTTCACAACACCTGACGATATTACATAACGCATACGAAAGGACGGATCGCATATGCGGCGTTGGCTTGCAATTTTTTTGGTGATCGGATGTTTTTGCGGGATACTCCCGCCATCGGCGGCAGCACAGGAGGAACCGAAGCTGATCGCCCTGACCTTTGACGACGGCCCCGGACCCGATACCGGACGGCTGCTGGATGCCTTGCAGCAGCGCCACGCCAAGGCGACCTTTTTCATTCTGGGCTGTAACGCCGAAACCTATCCCGAAACCTTGCAACGAGCCTATCAGGAGGGACACCAGATCGGCAACCACACCTACAGTCACAAGCTGCTGCCCGACCGTTCCGAGGCGCAGATTCGCCAGCAGCTTGCCAAAACGGAGGAGATCCTCAATCAAGTCTGCGGGCAGGGGACGGTCTATTTGTTCCGCCCGCCGTTTGGCGAGTACTCCGAGCAGATTCTCAAGTTGGCCGATGTGCCTGTCATATCGTGGGCAGTGGATCCGCTGGACTGGAAATGTCTGGATGCCAAAAAAGTTGCCGACAGCATTGTGAAAAACGCCTTTGACGGCGCAATCGTTTTGTCGCATGATATTTATCCCAGTACAGTCGATGGCGTGATCGACGCCATTGACCGCCTGCAAAGCGAGGGCTACGAATTTGTCACCGTCAACGAGCTGTTCCGGCGGCGTGGGGTCGCGATGAAAAGCGGGAAGGTCTATTCCCGCTGCCGCCCGACCGGGATTTTGCTGCCGGAGCTTGCCGAGCCTGTCATCACCGCGCAGACCGCCACCGACGGCGTGCAGATCGCAATCACTGCCGACGGTAGCGCCGAGATCTATTATACCACGGACGGCACCTTGCCCACGGCACAAAGCCAGGTTTATACTGCGCCGTTCACCGTGTCCAGCTCCTGCACGATCCGTGCTGTCGCGGCCTATCAGTTCAACGGCAGCCGCAGCGACCCGGCATTGGCAGAAATCAAAATTGCGCAGGCCTCCGAATAAGCGAACAGGGCGAATTTCCCATCTACTTGGGAAATTTGCCCTGTTGCTTTACGCCCGTTACAAATATTTTTGAATGGCTTTTTGAAATTCTTCGATCGCAGCCGTGTCGCCCTCCTCCACTGCGTGGGCGATGCAGTGCGAGATATGCTCGTTGATGATCTGCTTGCCCAGACCGTTCAGTGCCGAGCGGGCAGCGGAAATTTGGATGAGAACCTCTGCGCAGTCCTCATCGTTTTCTATCATTTTTTTCACGTACTCCAAATGTCCGATGACGCGGGAAAGGCGATTGATCTGCCGCTTTTTTTCCTGCGGGTCGTGGACGTGTGCGTGCGTGTGTTCTTCGTGATTGTGTTCCATTGCGTACCTCCGGGCAATCCCAATGCCGCGCCGCTTCCCCAAACCGACACGGCACAGGCTTGCGCCTCATGGGGAGTGCTTAACCGATGCATAGATTGTAGCAAAATTTTACTTTGAAAAAAAGCACCCCGGGGGGATATTGGGGCAAATTTTTCTGTGGAAAACCCCCGCCGAGGGGAAATTTCTCTCGGCGGAGGTCGACCGGATTTAGGCTTCTTCAGTCGGCGCTTCGGGCGCTTCTTCGGCAGGTGCCTCTTCTGCGGCAGCTTCCGGCTCGGCGGGCGTGGCCAGCTCGGATTCGTCGAGAATCAAAACATCCTCGTCCTCGTCAACGACGTCAACAGGGTCGGCTTCTGCTTTCTTCTTGCGCTTGGGCAGGTTGAAAAACGAAATCGACACGTTGGAATCGCCGGTTTCGGCGTTTTCCTTTTTGTGGATGCCCAGCAGGAAGGAGCGATACTCAAATTCGCCTGCTTCATCGTCAACCTTTACCTTGTAGGGAACCAATGTTGCCGCGACAGCCGCGCCAAGGGCAACATATTTCCATGCTTTGCTCATACAAATCGTTCCTTTCTTGGATTTTTTACGCCATACCGGCAGTGATAATGGCCATCTTATAGACCTCATCGGCATTGCAGCCGCGGGACAGGTCATTGATGGGCGCGTTCAGACCCTGCAAAATGGGGCCGTATGCTTCAAAGCCGCCCAGACGCTGGGCAATCTTGTAGCCGATGTTGCCTGCTTCGATGCAGGGGAAAATGAAGGTGTTGGCATAGCCTGCAACCGTGGAGCCGGGGAATTTCAGCTGGCCGACGACCGGGGAAACGGCGGCATCAAACTGCATCTCGCCGTCAATTGCCAAATCGGGCGCCATAGCCTTGGCAGCGGCTGTGGCATCGCGGGAGAGATTGACCGTGCCGCCCTTGCCGGAGCCCTTGGTGGAGAAGCTCAGCATGGCGACCTTGGGGTCGATGCCGAAAAATTCTGCCGTGCGTGCCGATTCCACGGCGACCTCCGCCAGCTTCTGTGCAGCGGACAGCGTTACCGCGCCGGTGGTTTTGTCTACGCTGTCTTCATAGGAGATGTTGATGGCGCAGTCGCCCATGCAATACTTTTCCACGCCGTCCTTTCCCTCGCGGTACAGGATAAAGCTGGAGGACACCAGATGGGCACCCTTGCGGGTCTTGACCAGCTGCAGCGCCGGACGAACGGTATCGGCGGTGGAGTAGGTCGCGCCGCCGAGCAGTGCGTCAGCCTTGCCCATCTTAACCAGCATGGTGCCAAAGTAATTGCCCTTGGCGAGTGCCGCGCGGCATTCTTCCTCACTCATCTTGCCCTTGCGCAGCGTGACCATGGTGCTGACCATTTCGTCCATCTCCGGGTAAGTCGCCGGATCCAGAACGGTTGCACGGGAAACGTCAAAGCCGCCCTTGTCCGCAGCAGCGGCAACTTCATCAACATTGCCGACCAGAATGACATCCATCAAATCGTCCTTCAGCAGGCGGGCAGCCGCTTCCTGAATACGGGCATCGCAGCCCTCGGTAAACACGATGGTGCGGCGGGTAGCCTTCAGAGCGTCAAGCAGTTTCGTAAACATTAT
>CAMDZY010000043.1 GCA_945910975.1 uncultured Clostridia bacterium
TTTTGAATATTGGGGACTGCCGAGATTCCGGCAGTCCCACGGAAATCCGGGGATTTCACGTATTGGTTAACGGGCGCACTCTCCCGCTGTACCCTTTAAGATTTCCAGACCGTGTTGCAAGGCAGGCAGGATGCAATCCAAGCTCTCCTTTGCAGCCTTCGGACTGCCCGGCAGATTGACGATCAGCGTGCCGCCGCGAAGGACGGAAGCGCCGCGGCTGAGCATGGCGCGGTTGGTAATCTGCATGGAATAGGCGCGGATAGCTTCGGCAATGCCGGGCGCATTGCGGGTTGCCACCGCCATAGTCGCTTCCGGCGTCACATCGCGGGGCGAAAAGCCGGTTCCACCGGTTGTCAACACCAGATTGCACTGGCGGCTATCGCTCAGGCGAATCAATTCGCGCTTGAGCGGCGCTTCCCCGTCCGGCAGCAACAGCTGTTCCACCACGTCATATCCGGCGTCCTTCAGCATCTGCACCAACAAGGGGCCGCTTTTGTCCTCGCGCTCTCCCCTTGCGCCTTTGTCGCTCAACGTAACAACAGCGGCGCGCAGCGGCGCATTTTCATCCGGCGGCAGCATTTCCAGCGTATCCCCAACATGGATCGTCCCGCCGTGTACGACCTTCGCAAATACGCCCTCGCGGGGCATAATGCAATCGCCGACCTTTTGAAAAATCTGGCAATGAGCATGGCACTCCTTGCCGATTTGTGTCATTTCCAGCAAAACCTCTCCGCAGGTGAAGCGCGTGCCGACCGGCAGGTGGCGGAAATCAAAGCCTTCCACCACCAAATTTTCGCCAAATGCGCCGAATTCTACCTCCACGCCCTTGGCGCGAAAGGCTTCTATTTTTTCCAGTCCCAGCAAGGACACCTGCCGGTGCCACTTTCCCGCGTGTGCATCGCCGATGATGCCCCAATCCTCTTGAAAGGTTGCCGCAGGAACCGTATATTTCTGCGTTCCTCGCTCGTCGCTGATGCAAATGGCATGAATCTTTCCCATGGTTTATCCTCCAATCTGCCACATGGGGCGTGTTTCCGGCATTCCGGCTGCAAAATGATGGTGCGCAGGCTTGCGCAAAATGGCATCCAGAATCGCTGTGCGGATTTCTTCATCCGTTGCGCCACCGCGCAGCAAGGCTCTTAAATCCAAGCCCGCATCGCTGCTCAGACACAGCTTTAAGTAACCTTCACTGGTCAGCCGGACGCGGTTGCATTGTCCACAGAAGCCATGACTGACAGCCGCAATCAAGCCGATGCTACCGCGCAAATTTGGCGCAGTATAATACTGTGCAGGGCCGAAGCCGCGCTTTTGCTCCGACGGGGTCAAATCCCACGTCCTGTGCAAAAGCTGCTCCAACTGCGGCATCGGGTAACCGGCAGTATTTTTGCCGCTGCCAATCGGCATCATTTCAATCAGGCGTACGTCAACCGGCCATTTCTCCGCCAGCTGCAACACCTGCAATAATTCATCCTCCGGCGTGGTGGCCAGCGGGACACAGTTAATTTTCACGCGAATCCCTGCCGCAACGGCCTGTTCCATTCCGGCAAGCACCTTGTCCAGGCAGTTAAAGCCGGTGATCTCCGCATAATGGGCAGGATGCAGGGTGTCAAGACTGATGTTGACGGCATCGATTCCCGCTGCCAAAAGGTCATTTAACTGTTCGGATAGGAGAACGCCGTTGGTGGTCAGCGTCACGTGCGCAATGCCGGGAATTTTTTTCAGTTCTCCGACAAGTGATGCACATCCCTTGCGTACCAAAGGCTCGCCGCCCGTCACTTTGATATTGCAAATGCCAAGCGAAGCCGCAATGCGGCACAGGCGCGTAATTTCCTCATAGCGCAGAATATCGCTGTGCCCTACCGCAGGAACGTCGTGCGGCATACAGTACCGGCAGCGCAGATTGCATCTGTCCGTGATGGACAGGCGCAGATAATTGATCTCACGTCCCAAAGCATCCGTCATAATTGCACCCCTCTGGGCGCGGCATTTTCGATGTGACCGCTCTTGCCGCCATCCTTTTGGCGCAAATAGACGTCCGTAATCGTCATTCCCTTATCCACGGCCTTGCACATATCGTAAATCGTTAGCAGCGCCGTGGTGCAGCCGGTCAGGGCTTCCATTTCCACACCGGTTTTTCCGGTACAGCGGACAGTGCAGGCCGCTTGAATGGCAAATTGCTCCGGCAGCAGCGTAAAATCGACCGTAACCTTTGTGATCGGCAGCGGATGGCACAGAGGAATCAGCTCGGATGTGCGCTTGGCGCCCATAATTCCTGCCACGCGCGCCACACCCAACACGTCACCCTTTTTCATATCGCCCGCCGAAACCATCCGATAGCACGTTGGACTGAGCAGAATTTTCCCGGCAGCCACAGCGCAGCGCACGGTTTCGTTCTTTTCCGACACATCCACCATAATGGCATTGCCCTGTGCATCAAAATGCGTCAGTTCCATCTTACCAGCCCTTTCCAAAGCCGCAGTTGGGATAGTGGCATTCCGGGCAATTCAGGCAAAGTCCCCCCTGCCCCATCGCCGACAGATCCCGCGCCGTGACCGGAACATCTGCCATCAGCAGCGGAAGAATCAGGTCGAAAACTGTCCGCTTGGCGTACATCACACAGCCGGGCAGACCAATGACCGGCACATTCTCCTCTAAGTACGACACCAGCAGCATCGCACCCGGCAGAACCGGCGCGCCGTAGCTGACAATGCTTGCGCCGGTATTTTTGATGGCCAGCGGCGTCTTGTCGTCCGGGTCAACACTCATGCCGCCGGAGCAAAGAATCAAATCGGCGCCTTGCTTCCGAAATGCAAGGATATCGGCAGTAATTGCCGCCGGATCATCGCCGGGATAGGTATGCCCCAGCACCTCTGCGCCAAATTCCTGCACCTTGGCTTCCAGAACCGGCGTAAAGGTGTCTTTGATTAGACCTTTTTTGACTTCGCTTCCGGTCGCGACAATGCCGACCTTCTTATGGTGGAACGGCAGCAGCTGCAAAATTGGCGTATCGCCCGCCAACTGCTGCGCCTGCTTCAGCCGATCCTCGTGAATCACCAGCGGAATTACGCGTGTTCCCGCCAGCTTGTCGCCCTTTTTCACGGGCAAATGGCCATGGCGGGTCGCAATCATCATATCGCCCAGCGAATTGATTGCCTGCAAGCGTGCGTTGTCCACCAGAAACAGGCCATCGATATTCGCTTTTACCTCAATTTTACCCTCTTTGATATCGGTCGGCAGCAAATTTTCGCTGTCACCGGCGCAAATTCGGTATAAAATTTCTGCACCCTCGTCCTCGTGCAGCATACCGGGCTGCTTTTCCCACACATACAGGGTTTCCTTGCCCATAGACAGCAAAACAGGGATGTCCTCCGGCTGCACAATGTGTCCCTTGCGGAACGCAGGACCCTTAAATTCGTCCTTGACAATTCGCGTCATGTCGTGACACAGGACGTGTCCAACCGCATCTTCGGTTCGGATCAGCTTCATTATTTTTTCCTCCTACCCGACAAAATCGAATCAAATCAATAAATACCGTTATTTTATTATAAAATACACGCCCACATTTGTCAACCTTTTCTTTCTGTCCCGGCTACTTTCCCTTCACATACTCGACAACGCCTGCATTTTGTGCTATACTTAATAAAAATTGGAGGTATTGCAATGGGCGAACAGAGAAAAAATCTGAATGTTGGGCTGCTTGCCCATGTGGACGCAGGCAAAACCACCTTGTCCGAAGCGCTGCTGTATCTTGGCGGCAGCATTCGCAAACTGGGGCGGGTGGATCACCGCGATACATTTTTAGATACCAATCAGATGGAGCGTGAGCGCGGAATCACGATTTTTTCCAAGCAAGCAACATTACAGTATCAGTCATATTTGATTACATTGCTTGACACGCCGGGTCACTGCGATTTTTCCGCAGAAATGGAGCGCACCTTGCAGGTGCTGGACTGCGCGGTACTGGTGATCAGCGGCACGGACGGCGTGCAGGGGCATACGCTTACGCTCTGGCGGCTGCTACAGCGGTATCAGATTCCCACCTTGATTTTTGTGAACAAAATGGATCTGCCCACCGCAGGATATTCTGCACTTTTGCAGCAGCTGCGGCAGGAATTGTCGGAAAACTGCGTTGATTTCACCCTCCCTACGGCAGCGGAAAACTGCGCCATGTGCAGCGAATCGCTTTTAGAGGAATTTTTGGAATCCGGCAAGCTGGCTCCGGCGAATCTGGCGCGGGCAATCGGTCAGCGGCAGATTTTCCCCTGCTGGTTCGGCTCGGCTTTAAAGCTGGAAGGCGTGCAGGAGCTGCTGGATGGGCTGACGCAGTGGATTCCGGTTCCTGTATATGGGCAGGAATTTGCAGCCCGCGTCTATAAAATTGCGCGCGATGGGCAAGGGAATCGGCTGACCTTTTTAAAGGTTCTCGGCGGCACGCTGCGCGTAAAGCAGCCCATTTCGGAGAATGAAAAAATCCAGCAAATCCGCCTATATTCCGGCGAAAAATTCACCACCGCAGAACAAGTATCGGCCGGAACCGTGTGTGCAGTAACCGGTCTGAGCCAAACGCGGCCGGGTCAGGGACTGGGCGCTGCCCCGGCGGGAGATTCCCCCTGTTTGCTGCCTGCACTGACCTATCAGGTAATTTTGGAGGATGCCACAAATCCTTCTGTCGCACTGAAAAAGTTGCAACAGCTGGAGGAGGAAGACCCGCAATTACACGTGGTCTGGAACGAGCAATTGTCGCAAATCCACATTCAGCTAATGGGTGAGGTGCAAATGGAAATTTTGCAGCGCATGATCGCAGATCGCTTGGGAATGCAGGTTTCCTTCGGGCAAGGCAGCGTGGTCTATTTGGAAACCATCGCCGCGCCGGTCATCGGGATTGGCCACTTTGAACCGCTGCGCCACTATGCAGAGGTACACTTGCTTCTGGAACCGGGCGAACCGGGCAGTGGGCTTTCCCTTGCAACGGCGTGCAGCACGGATTCATTGGCGTTGAATTGGCAGCGCCTGATCCTCACCCATCTTGCCGAGCGAAGCCACCCCGGCGTACTGACCG
Source organism: uncultured Clostridia bacterium (assembly GCA_945910975.1). Classification (GTDB taxonomy): domain Bacteria; phylum Bacillota; class Clostridia; order Oscillospirales; family Oscillospiraceae; genus JAKSPM01. The sequence goes on from CAMDZY010000043.1 coordinate 5,060, forward strand.
GCTCCCCCATCACCGACATAAAAATCACCATTTTAAACGGAAAGGCGCACGTAAAGCACACCGAGGGCGGCGACTTCCGACAGGCGACTTATCGCGCGGTGCGGCAGGGGTTGCGCAGCGCACAAAGCATCCTGCTTGAACCGTACTATGCGTTTCGGTTGGAAATTCCGCAAGCCTGTGTAGGACGCGCGATGACGGATTTGCAACGGCGCAATGCAGCATTGCAGCCTGTAGAGCCGCATGGCGACAGCACTACATTGCAAGGCACCGCGCCGGTGCGAACCCTACAGGGCTATGCTGCCGAAGTTGCCGCATATTCTGGTGGTCGGGGCAGCTTGAGTTGTTCTGTAACAGGCTATGCGCCCTGTCAAAATCAAGCTGAGATTGTAGCGCAGATCGGTTACGACTGCGACCGTGATGTGTTGAACCCGGCGGACTCCGTCTTTTGCGGTCACGGAGCGGGGTATCTTGTGCCGTGGAACGAGGTTCCCGCTCACACGCACGTAGGCAGCGGCTTGCGCCTGACCCCCAGCGGCGAACCGGCGCAGCCTACAGTAGTGCGTCAAAATTCCGTCAGCCGCGGCAGCGCGGAGGAGGAGCGGGAATTGCAGGCCATCTTTGAACGCACCTACGGTGCTATCCGCCGCACGGATTTTTTGCCAAGACGCCAGCAGCCAGTTGCCGACACCGAGCAAATGCTGCAAATTATGCCGCCACAGGAGCAGTTTTTGCTTGTGGACGGCTACAACATGATTTTTGCATGGGATGAATTAAAGCGCATTGCAAAAGAGGACTTGGAACAGGCGCGGCAGGCACTGATCCACATTTTGTGCAACTATCAGGGCTTTCGCGGCGGCAACCTGATTTTGGTGTTTGACGCCTACAAGGTTTCCGGCGGCAAGGAAAAAATCGAAAAGCACAACGGCATCTACGTGGTCTATACCCGCGAGGCGCAGCTGGCGGACAACTACATTGAGCGTGTCACCAACCGACTTGACCGCCGCTATCAAATTCGCGTTGCAACCTCCGATGCATTGGAACAAATCATCACCTTGGCGCACGGTGCGCTTCGAATTTCCGCGCAGAGCTTCCATCGCGAGGTTGTGGACACCAACAAAGAAATTGCCGACTTCCTGCGCAAGCTATCCTTGTAATACCTTTAAAAAATCGCATCCGGATATAACTTCCGGATGCGATCTTTTTATCGTTAGCCACCTAAATAGGCTTTTTTAATGGAATCACTTTGAATCAACTCTGCGCCGGTGCCGGTCAGGGCAACTCTGCCGGATTCGAGAACATAGGCTCTGTCCGCAGTGCGCAGCGCCATTTCCGCGTTTTGCTCCACCAGCAAAATGGTGGTTCCGGCCTTGTGGAATTCGCGGATAATGTCAAAAATCTGCTCCACCAGAATGGGTGCCAGTCCCATTGACGGCTCGTCCAGCATCAGCAGCTTTGGATGGCTCATCATGGCGCGGCCAATGGCAAGCATCTGCTGCTCGCCGCCGGATAAGGTTCCGGCGATTTGACCCCGGCGTTCCTTCAAGCGTGGAAAGCACGAAAAGATGTGATCCAAATCCTCCTTGGAAATGCGCTTATTGATATAGCCGCCCATTTCCAGATTCTCCTGCACCGTCATTTGCAGAAAAATCCGTCTGCCCTCCGGAACATGGGCAAGTCCCTTGCCCAACAGCTTGTAGGAATCCAAATGGGAGATGTTTTCGTCACAAAAGGTAATGCTGCCCGTCCGGGAACGGAGAATTCCGGACACGGTTTTCAGCGTTGTGGTCTTGCCTGCGCCGTTTGCGCCGATCAGCGCCACGATTTCTCCGCTGTTTACCTCAAAGGATACATCCTTGAGCGCGTGAATTTTGCCGTAATAAACATTCAAATTTTCCGCTTTCAGCATCCTTACTTCGCTCCCTTCTTGCCGAGATACGCCTCAATCACCGCGGGGTTGGACTTGATTTCATCCGGTGTTCCCTTGGCAATGATTTTGCCGTAGTTCAACACGCAGATGCCCTCGCAGATGCCCATAACAAGATTCATGTCATGCTCAATCAGCAGAACCGCAATCTGGAACGTGTCGCGGATGCGGCGGATATTTTCCATCAGTTCCGCCGTTTCCGATGGATTCATGCCTGCTGCAGGTTCATCCAGCAGGATAATACGTGGGCTGGACGCCAAAGCGCGGACAATTTCCAACCGGCGCTGTGCGCCATAGGGCAGACTGCCGGAGGGCGAATCCGCCAAATCCGCCAGATTGAAGAAATCCAGCAGTTCCATCGACGTCGCCTTGGCCGCCTGCTCGGCCTTGCGGTAGCCAAAACCGTGCACTATGGAAGAAAACAGCGGTTCCTTAATCGTATTGTGCATCCCCACCATCACATTGTCCAGCACCGACATATTGGCAAACAGACGGATATTCTGGAAGGTACGGGCAATGCCCATGCGGTTGACCTGCGCGGTGGACTTGCCGGCCGTAGAAAAGCCGTTGACCATGATCGTGCCGCGCGTGGGCTGATAAACGTTGGTCAGGAGGTTAAATACCGTTGTCTTTCCCGCGCCGTTCGGGCCGATCAGACCGGCAATTTCCGTCCTGCCGACCAACAGGGAAAAATCGTTGACAGCGGTCAGGCCGCCAAAGTCGATGCCCAGATGGTGTGTTTCCAGCACGGGAACCTTGTCCACATCACGTTCCGGAACCACGGCATGGCTGGGGTACGGTACCAGCTTGGTAGGTGTACGGTTCGTCATTTCTGCGGCACCTCCTTATCCTTTTTTTGCAGCAGCTTGGCAAAATTGCGGATCGACCAGCGACCTTTCAATTCTGCAAACTTCGGAGAAGCATTCAAAATCATGATAACGATCAGCAAAACGGAATACACCAGCATCCGGTAATCCGCGATGTCACGCAGCAGCTCCGGCAATGCCTTCAGAATGATGGCCGCAATGATCGAGCCACGCACGGAGCCCATACCGCCCAAAACCACAATGACCAAAATCTCGATGGACATATTATAGTCAAACGTATTGGCCTTGATATTGGCGTAGCTGTGTCCGTAAAGCGTTCCGGCCGCACCGGCAAAAAACGCCGCAATGACGAAAACCATCAATTTGTAATAAGTAACATTGATGCCAGAGGATTCCGCCGCAATGCGGTTGTCGCGAATCGCCATGATCGCGCGGCCGCATTTTGATTTCTTTAGGTTCATCATGACCAGAATCGTCAAAAATACCAGCACGATGGCAAACGGGAGCAGGCTTTTGGTGTCGGAATAGATTTCCATCGTATCCAACCCCAACGCGCCGCCGGTAAATTTGAGGTTTGTGATAACGTTTTTAATAATTTCGCCACAGGCTAACGTAACGATTGCTAAGTAGTCGCCCTTTAAGCGCAGTGCCGGCAGGCCAATCAGTAAGCCGAACACGGCCGCAACCACGCCGCCGAACAGCATGGAAACCGGAAGGCGAACCGCAAGAGGCAGCAGCTTTGCCAGCTGAATGGACAGTAGGCAACCGGAAAACAGGCCGACCGACATAAATCCCGCATGCCCCAGTGAAAGCTCGCCCAGCAAGCCAACCACAAGGTTCAGGGAAACTGCAAGCACAATATAGCTCGACAGTGAAATCAGCATATTCGACAGCTGCCGCCCGGCGTTGTCCGTGTAAAGCAGTGCGCTCACCACTGCATACAGCACAGCGACCATGCACACAGTGACGGTGTTTTTTGAAATATGTCTTTTTTGATTGATTTTTTCCATACTCACACCTTCTCACTGACTTTTTTGCCCAGCAGGCCGGAGGGTCTGACGATCAGCACCAGCACCAGCACGCCGAACACAATGGCATCTGACCACAGGGTGGATATATAGGTTTTGGACATCTGCTCGATCACACCAAGCAAGATGCCACCCAGCATTGCGCCGGGAATGGAGCCGATCCCGCCAAACACAGCGGCGGTAAACGCCTTGATGCCGGGCATAGAGCCGGTCGTCGGCTTGATGTAAACGTAGGTTACGCCGAAGAAAATACTTGCCACAGCCGCCAGTGCAGAGCCAATGGCAAACGTGATGGTGATGGTGCGGTTGGTGCTGATGCCCATCAGGCCAGCCGCTTCCTTATCCTCAGAAACTGCACGCATTGCCTTGCCCATCTTGGTCTTGTTGATAAACAGCGTCAGCGCGATCATAATCACGGCGGTAACGCCCAGCGTCAGCAGCGTAATGCCATCGACCGTAATTTGCCCCAGCCGCAACGCCGGAATATGAAACAGCGTAGGAAACGCCTTTTGCTCCGAGCCGAAAATCAGCAGAGCCAAATTTTGCAAAAGATAGCTGACACCGATGGCGGTGATCAGAACAGACAGTGGAGGGGCTTGGCGCAACGGCTTATATGCCAACCGCTCAATCACAACACCCAACAACACGCAAACTGCGATTGCAAAGAGAATTGCGGCAAATGCCGGCAGTTGAAGCTGAAACACGCAAACGATCGCCGCATAAGCGCCGACCATAATAATGTCGCCATGGGCAAAGTTCAGCATCTTTGCGATGCCGTAGACCATGGTATAGCCCAGGGCAATCAGCGCATAAATGCTGCCCAAGCTCAGACCACTGATGAGGGTTTGAATAAAGTGCGTCATAAATAAATTCCCCTTAACAGCATAGTCAGCCTGTCGAAAAACTTCGTTTTTCGACAGAGTTCTTCCTCGCGGAAGAACATTGCCGGACGCTGCATCGCACTCGCCAAGTGCCTGTGGCACTTGACTCGCACGTTTGCGTCCTATAATGTATTTTTTGTGACGCGCATGTCGCCGCAAAAAATGATTGAATTTTATTCGCCGCTATGGCGGCGAACTCTGCGAGGCTTTTCAACGCTCTACATAATTTCCCCTCCGGGCAGCAAGCTGCCCGGAGATGGTTCAAGCAAATATTTATGCTCCGTACAGCACGGCAACGCCATCGTGAATGATCATTGCCTTTGCATCCTTGCGGGTTTCGCCGTCAGCCGTCCAAGTCATGGAGCCGGTCACGCCTTCCACAGTGATTTCCTGCATGGCAGCGACCATTTTGGATGTAAATTCCTTGTCGTTTGCATCAGTGATATTGGCATGCTCCAGAGCAGCCTTGAGCACATAGACCGCGTCATAACCGTCTGCTGCAAACTGGTCGGGGGTTGCGCCGTACTTTTCTTTGTAGGAAGAAACGAAGGACTGAACATTTTCTTCCGGTGCGTCAGCCGCAAACGGCGTCAGCATCATGACATTCTCAGCGTAGGAAGCATCCGACAGCTTGGTCAAGATGCCGTCCAGGCCGTCACAGCCGAAGTAAATGATGTTGCTGTCCAGCTTGCCGGAGGCCTGAGTCAGAAGCGTGGAAGCCTCTGCTGCGTAGATGGGGATGAAAACCAGATCGGCACCGGAGTTTTTGATGTCGGCGATCTGTGTGGAGAAGTCGGTGCTGGTGTCAGCGGTGAAGGTCTGCTCGGAAACGATTTCGATACCGCGCACGGCAGCTTCTTCTTTGAATGCGTTGTACAGACCGACGGAATAGTCGATATCGCTCTGATAGAAGACCGCGACCTTGGTGCACAGGCTGTTATCTGCCATAAAGTCGGCAGATGCAGTGCCCTGCGAGGAGTCGGTGAAGCAGATGCGGAAAGCCTTGTCGTTGCCGGCGATACTCTTGTCGGCAGAAGCGGTGGGCGTGAGGATGAGCATATCGTCCTGCTTTGCAGCAGCAACGATGGAAGCAGTTTCACCGGAGAATGTGCCGCCGAGGGAAACATTCATGCCACTGTCAAGCAGCTTGCCATAGGCGTTGACGGCGCTATCCGGGTCAGCCTGAGAGTCCTGGAAGTTCAGCGACAGCTTCATGCCATTAACGCCACCGGCTGCGTTGATTTCTTCCACAGCCATCTGTGCGCCGTTGCGGTTGGATGTGCCATAGTTTGCATAGTCGCCGGTCAACGGGCCGATGCCGCCGATCATGACGGTGTCGCTTGCGCCGGATTGCTTATCGCCCGTATTGCCACAGGCCGTGAAGCAGGCAGCCAGCATTGCAGCGACCAATACAACGCTCAATAATCTTGCTGTTTTCTTCATTTTTCTTTACCTCATTCTTCTAAATTTATTTCAGCCGTTACCAGCAAAAATACGATAAAAAGAGCGGCTTTGCCAATCTGCAAAGTCGCTTCCGCTTAGGTGGCTTGCCGGCAAATTTACCGGAATGTGCGATATCGTGTTTGCATATTGGTCTGTATTTTTTTGTGCGGCATAATGCCGATCAGAAGGATTCCAACCAGAAGCAGCAGTACAAACAGCCAAATGTGTACAATGACAGCCAGAAGCGCCAATACAAAAACAGACACCGCCGCAATGGTAGTGTCTGTAAAAATCAAATTGAACGCAGCAAAAGAAGCCGGTGCCCAAGCGTGCGCATCAGCAGTATGTGTTGACTTGGC
>CAMDZY010000044.1 GCA_945910975.1 uncultured Clostridia bacterium
CGATCGCTGCAAGCAGGGCGTCATCGTTACAGGGGATGTGTTCATCTCTGCCGCAGAGCAAAAGCAATTCCTGCGCCAGACCTTCCACGCGGTCGCGGCGGAGATGGAGGGCGGCGCCATTGCGCAGGTGGCACAGGCAAACGGCGTGCCGTTTGTGGTGTTGCGTGCAATTTCCGACTTGGCTGACGGGACGGCGGCAGCGTCGTTTGATACCTTTGAGCAGGAAACGGCAGATTTGTCCGCCGCAATCATTCGGCAGCTTGCTGCACGGTTGTAATTTGCCATAAAATTGCGCAAAATAAGCGTTTTTTACGATAATTGTTGAAAATTTAACAGGCAGATTTGCTGCTGCATAGGATAACCAGAAATGAGGTTGATAGAATTGAATCAAAATAAAATCGTGGCTCCGGCCTATCACTTTGCAATATCCGGCCAGCCTACATCTTGCAAGGTGTTTGGTCACGGCCATATCAATTATACACTGCTGATGAACACAGATACCGGCTGCCAGTATATTTTGCAGCGCATCAACAAGCACGTGTTTCAGGATCCCAAGGCGTTGATGGAGAACGTTGGCGCAATTTCCCGCTTTTTGCAGGAAAAGGTTTCCAACCCGCGCGAAGCGCTGCATTTTATCCCCACGCATGAGGGCGTGTATTACTACCTCGATGCCGATGCGCAATATTGGCGCTGCTATGAGTTCGCCAACGGCATCTGCCTGGAAGCACCCGAAACGGAAGCTGATTTTTACGAAAGCGCCATCGCATTTGGCAGATTCCAGGAGCTTTTGTCGGATTTTCCCGCCGATACGCTGATTGAAACCATTCCGGAATTTCACAATACAATCAATCGCTATCGGCTGTTCCAAACTGCACTGGAAAAGGATGTCTGCAATCGCGCAAAGGATATCCAACCGGAAATCTCGTTTATTTTGGCGCGAAAGGAAGAGGCAGGAACGTTGCAGCGGATGCGTGAATCCGGTGAGCTGCCTTTGCGGGTGACCCATAACGACACAAAGCTGAATAATGTCCTGTTGGATAAAGAAACGCGCAAGGCGCTTTGCGTGCTGGACTTGGACACGGTCATGCCGGGGCTGAGTTTGTATGACTTTGGTGATTCCATACGCTTTGGTGCGGCTACGGCCGAAGAGGACGAAAAAGACCTGTCAAAGATGTCTTTGAATCTGCGCCTGTTTGAAATTTATACCAGAGGTTTTTTGAAGGCTTGCAGCAGCCTGACACCGCTGGAGGTAAAAATGCTGCCTATGGGCGCCAAAATCATCACGCTGGAGCTGGCGGTTCGCTTCCTGACGGACTATCTCGAGGGCGATCACTATTTCAAAACCGAGTACCCGGAGCATAATTTGGTACGCGCCCGTGCACAGCTGAAGCTGGTGGCGGATATGGAAGAAAAATGGTTACAGATGCAGAATATTGTGGAGCAAATTGCAGAAAACTAATCAAAACGAATGTGAGGTTACTATGAACTATTTAGGAATCGAATATTCCGTAAAAAATCTGCCGGAGCTTGACCCCAAATTTATCCCCTTTGGCGTCTGGATGGATGCCTACCTAAAGGGAGCAAGCAAGCCGATTTCCATTGCGGTAGAGCGCGATCAAGGTAAGATTTCCGTCCGCAACACCAAAATCTACGGTACGCCGGACATGGCGGAGGCGGATTTCCGCTTTGTTGAGCGCTACGTCAAGTTTCTGCTCTGGTCGATTGGCGGTTTCCGCGTGTATATTATGGGCGCAAGCGAAATTGCGCAGCGCCTAAAGGCGGCTTACGTCTATTTTGAAAACGGCGAAGGCGAAAACGGCCAGCGCTGGTTTGATGTGCAGTTCATGTCCGATGTGTATGAAAACGGCTTTGAAATCATCGACTGCACAGAGGAAAATTTCCCCAAGGAGAATGATGCGTCTGTTTCCGTTGGCGGTCATATGGAGGGCTGCCGGATCGGCTTTGACGCCGGTGGCTCCGACCGCAAGGTGTCCGCTGTTGTAGACGGAAAGACGGTCTACTCGGAGGAGGTCGTATGGCATCCAAAGACGCAGTCTGATCCGCAGTATCACTATGACGAGATCGTAGCAGCCTTCAAGACCGCAGCGTCCAAAATGCCGCGTGTCGATGGCATCGGCGTGTCATCCGCTGGCGTGTTCATCGGCAATGCGCCGATGGTTTCCTCGCTCTTTATCAAGGTTCCGCGTGAAAAAGAAGTGCGCAAGCTGGTGCACACCATTTTCGACCGTGCGGCAACGGAAATCGGCGATGGAAATGTGCCCATTGTGGTGGCCAATGACGGCGATGTGACCGCGCTGGCCGGAGCCATGGGTATGGGCGCAACGGCTGTGATGGGTATGGCCATGGGTACCAGCGAGGCGGTCGGCTATGTGGACGAAAAAGGGAATGTTCTCGGTTGGTTCAATGAGTTGGCATTTGCGCCGGTGGATTTGTCGGAAGAAGCCGAAATGGATGAATGGTCGTTTGATATCGGTGTTGGCTGCAAGTATTTTTCACAGGATGCGGTCATCAAGCTGGCGCCTGCCGCCGGGATCGAACTGGAAGAAAGCCTGACACCGGCAGAAAAGCTGAAGGCCGTGCAGGCACTGATGGAAGCGGATGATTCCCGCGCCAAGAAGATTTTTGAGAGTATCGGCTGCTATCTGGCGCATACGATGAATCTTTACAGCCATTTTTATGATGTAAAATACATGATGGTACTTGGCCGCGTCATGTCCGGAAAGGGCGGCGATACCATTCTGGCAGCGTGCAAACGCATTATGGCTGAGGAATATCCCGACTTGGCAGCAAGCATGACCGTCATGCTGCCGGACGAAAACACCCGCCGCGTGGGGCAGTCCGTGGCAGCGGCGTCTTTGCCGGAAGCTAGACATTGATACGAAACGGAGCGGTATAATGATATTTAGTAATGCAACAATCCTGAACAACAATTTTCAGTTTATCAAAGGCAGCTTCACCGTGGAAAACGGGAAATTCGGTGAAATTTTTGAGGGACTGAATTCTTTGGATGCCGTCAATCTGCAAGGCGCGCTGGTGCTGCCCGGCTTGATCGACGTTCATAACCACGGCAATTCCAATGCAGACTTCTCTGATGGCAGCTATGAGGGCTTGAAGAAAATGGCGGCATACTTGGTCAAAAACGGCATTACCTCTTTTGCCCCTGCGTCCATGACCTTGCCATATGACGTGCTGGAAAAGGCGTTTGTCACCGCAAAGCAGCTGCACGAAGAAAAACCGGCAGGCTCGTCCAAGCTGATGGGCATTGAGATGGAAGGCCCCTATTTCTGCGAAAAGAAAAAGGGCGCACAGAATGGCACCTATCTGCAAAATCCGGATATCGAGGGCTTTAAAAGACTGTATGAGATTTCCGGCGGCTTGATTCGTATTGTTGATTTGGCACCGGAATTGCCCGGCAGCGTGGAATTTGTGCGGGAAGCCAGCAAGCTATGTACGGTTTCTATTGCACACACGGACGCAAGCTATGACGATGCCAAGGCCGCGATTGATGCAGGCGTCACCCATCTGACCCACCTGTATAATGCCATGCCGCCCATTCACCACAGAAATCCCGGCGTAATCGCCGCGGCGGTGGAAAATCCGAAGGTTCGTGCAGAGTTGATTTGCGACGGAATCCATGTGCATCCGGCATCGATTCGTCTGGCGTTTGCCATGTTTGGCGCAAAGCGTATGGTTTTGATTTCCGACGCGCTGCGCTGCTGCGGGATGCCGGACGGCAAATATGAACTCGGCGGTCAGGATGTGTTCCTAAAGGGCAAGACCTGCACGTTGGAGAACGGCACTTTGGCTGGTTCTGTGACCAATTTGTTCGACTGCATGAAAAATGCCGTGGAATACGGCATCCCGTTGGAGGACGCCGTGCGCGCCGCTTCTTACAACCCGGCCTGCGCGTTGGGCGTGGAGGACGAGGTTGGCTCGATTCGCGCGGGCAAGTGCGCCGACTTTATCATCTGCGATGAAAATCTGAATCGAAAAGCCGTGTATATTGACGGCCAACAGGTATAAAATTTTTGTGGGCACTGCCGGTTTTGGCGGCGCCCACAAAATTTGACCGGCGCATACGAATCACATTTCCATTCGGTGATTCGTATGCGCCGGTTTTTTGTGAAATTATTCGGCATTGCGCAGCACGAAGGTTCGGAGGTTTTTGAATGATGCGCTTTCTGAGAGTGTAAAACCGTAGGTTTCGCCGCTGGCCGCAGTGAAATAGAACTGGACTTGATTTTCGCCGTATCGGCTTGCTGTGATATGGGAACCGTTGGAAAAACGGAACTCCATAATATCATCACTGGTGGGGTTATCTTGAAAACCGGTTGCGCCGGCGCTCATAAACTCCCGGAAGATATTTGTTTTTTCAAAATCCTTGCGGATCGCAATCTTTTCGCCCTGATATTCCACCCAAAAGGCGCTGTTGCCGGAAAAGCTGATGGCGAGATCGTTTTTACAGGAACTCCACTTGGCACTTAAAACAACAAAATGCACAATAGAAGCAAGGACGAAAAGAATCAGCGCGATTCCCAGAACAATGCCGGTAATCTTTGCAACCTTTTTCATGTTGCATCCCTCCTGCTTGTCAAATTCCGTCAGCCGATACCGAGGGTCGTGTTTTTGTAGCGGATGCACTGATCCAGCGGGCGTGTGTTCTTGCTTGCGCGATACGTGGCTGCGCCGGATTCAAAGAGAAAATAGGTGTAGGACGAGCCAATGTAGCAGCCCTCGACCATATTCGCGAAATTGAAGGATTTTGCAGCCTTATAGGTGACGCCAGTTTTCTTGAACTGATTGGTTTTGTCGGTGAAAACGTAGACCTTGGAGGCGTTTGTGCGCCCATAAGAGGAGGTAAGAACCATAGAATTGCCACGGATGGAGATCCCTTGAATTTTGCTGACACCATTGACAGTGAAGCTGCCTTTTTTCGTCAGGGTCGTCCCCTTGACGGAATAGAAGTAAATGGTGGCGGTAGTTGCAGTGGAACTGAACGCGCCGACATAGAGATATCCGTTGGCATAGCACAAATAAGAGGGCGTTGTGGCGACGGCCTTTGTTGCGGCGGTGCTGAGCGTCCAGTAATTGTGGCCGATTGCATTGAGGGCAGAGGAGTATTTATACGCACGCAGATTTTTGCCGCTGGCGGAGTCGCAGACCCAAATATACGTACCGTCCCAAGCAATGCCGCCGACGTGCATATCAGAATCCAGAACCAGTGTGGTCAAGTATTCCTTGGTATCGCCGTCCAACATATAAATGACGGAACGATGCTTTGCGCCGCAACCGCAGTAGGCGGAAATCAGCAGATACTTGCCGTTGCCGGCGAACGTCATTGCCTGCGGAACCATGCCCTTGCAGGTGGTCACAGATTTGCCGGTGGAATCGCGGGTGACCGTTTGCATCAAGCCGGGAACAGTATATTTTGCATTGACTGCGCCAACGTGCAGGCGCTGGTAAGTGAGTGCAGAGGTGCTGCTTTGCGGAATGGAAGCAACGGTAGTGACGTTTGCGGCAAAGCCGGATACGGTCATGCAGCTGCAAAGCATGGAAACGCAAAGGAGGAACAATATCGCTTTTCTCAGTTTCCTTTTCATGAGGCCAACCTCCCAGTATACATTTTTAACGTATAAATATTATACAAAAGGAAAGACCATCCTGCAATGCATATTTCTGACAAAAAAGCGCCCCTAAATTTTAACACTTTGCACAATAAAAGCGAGTAACAAGCCATATTTGCACTGCTTCACATACGAAATGGAACGTGTTTTTATGGAGAAAACCTGTGAAAAATGCGCTGTACCCGCCGTGCCGCTGAATAAAAATGTGCACCTGCCAAAAAATCTCGGCAGGTGCATAGAGAATGTTTTATCGTAGCCCCGCACAATTCCGGCGCGCAGAACGCGGAAATTGTGCGACGTTGCCTTTATTTTCCGGCAATGGACATATTTTTTACCATCACGCAAGGACTGCCAAAGCAGGTGAAGCCGGAGGGCTGGGAGAGCCGCAAATCGTCACCGATCAGGCAGATCTCGCGCAGCAGGTCAAAGAAGTTGCCGGAAATGGTAATATTATGCACTGCGCTGCCGCGCTTGCCATCCGTGATGCGATAACCGCCTGCCAGCAGAGAGAAGTCACCGGAGATGGCGTTGGCACCGGCGTGCAGACCGTCAAGTGAGGTGATATAAAGGCCGTCGTGCGCCTGTTCCAGCATCTGCGCCAGATCGCCGCCCTCACCCTTTGCAATATAGAATGTAAAGGGCGCAATGCCGACCGGTGCGGCGTAGCCGCCCTTGGCACCGTTCCCGGTGGATTTGCAGCCAGCCTTGGCGGCGGTGGTCAAATTGTGCAGCGGCGTTTGGAAAATGCCGTTGTCGATGACCTTTTTCGTATAGGCGGCAACGCCTTCGTGGTCGAAAGGCATCTGCACAAGCGAATCGGCATAGAACGGATCGTCAACCAGTGTGACCAGCGGAGAAGCAATCGCGGTACCCTCCTTGTCCTTGAGCAGAGAGAGTCCTCTTTGCATCTGCGCGGCGGAGAAAACGCCGCAATAGGTTGCAAGCAGCGAGCACATCGTTTCGTTGGAAATGACAACGGTGTATTTTCCGGACTCCACCGAATCAGCGCCGATTTTGGACAGCACCTGATCCACGGCCTTTTTGGCAAGCTGCTCCGGCTGGAGCGCGTCAAAGTCATCGCACGTGTAATCTACGCCGATGTAGGCATCTTCCCCCTCGTTGACAATGGCGCCTGCCACCAGCGTGGAGCAGGCGTTTTCAGCCTGCAAATCGAGTCCCTTGGAGTTGCACAGAGCAACCTTTGTTTGCAAATATTCCACCTCTGCCTCCGATGCGTCGGTCAGGCGGTCGCTGGCGGCAAAGCAGGCATTGAGCGTGTCGGTGGCTTTTTCAATCAACTGCGCACCGGTGGGTGTGCGGAGGGATTTTTCGGCAAGCTGCCGGTAGGTATCGCCGACGCCGTGGATAAAGACCTGATCGTCGGATTCGATGCTGGCTGCATTTTCCATAGCAGCAGCAACCAGTTCTTCTGCCTGTTCGGCGGTGAACAGTTCGGTTGCGGCATAGCCGGGCTTGCCGTGATAGATGCAGCGGAAGCAGGCACCTCTGGAAGCGTTCGTAAGATAGCTGCGGATGCCCTGCTTGAGCATTACCGCAGAGGCGGCGTTGGATTCGGAATAGAACAGGTCGTATTCCTCCAAGCCTTGCGCAGCGGCGTTTGCCATAACGGCTTGTTTAAATTCTGAATAAGTCATATCAAAGCCCTCCTTATCGACCGCCGACGGTGATGGATGATACGCGAATCAACGGCTGTCCCACATCGACGGGAATGCTGCCGCTGGACGAGCCGCACATCCCCTGACCGGTTGCCAAATCGGAGCCGACCATGTCGATGTCCATCAGCACATCAGAGCCTTTGCCGATCAGGCTGGCGCCACGCACCGGCTCACAGATTTCGCCGTTGCGGATGATGTAGCCCTCGTTGACGGCAAAATTGAATTGGCCGGTGATGGGATTGACGGAGCCGCCACCCATTTCTTTGGCGTACAGGCCGTATTCAATGGACCTGATGATGTCCTCGTTTTTGTCCTGACCGGGGGCAATAAAGGTGTTGGTCATGCGGGAGGTCGGTTCAAATTCGTAGCTTTCGCGGCGGCAATTGCCGGTTGACGCCATACCCATACGGCGGCCGTTCAGCTTGTCCACCATGTAGGACTTCAAAATGCCGTTTTCAATCAGCACATTGCGGCGGGCGGGCGTGCCCTCATCGTCAACGTTGATGGAACCCCACGCGTTGGGAATGGTGCCATCATCGATGGCGGTAACCTTTGTGTTGGCAATCTGCTGTCCCAGCTTACCGCAGAACTGCGATTGACCGACGGCAACGGAAGTAGCTTCCAGCGAGTGGCCGCAGGCCTCGTGGAAAATGACGCCGCCGAAGCCGTTTTCAATGGCAACCGGCATCTTGCCTGCGGGGATGTAACCGGCGTCAATCATGGTGACAGCCTGACGTGCGGCGCGGATGCCAACGTCTGCGGGCAAGATAGTGTCAAACATTTCCAGTCCCATACGACGTCCGGGAGAACAGGTGCCGGTCTGATTTTCGCCGTTTTTGCTTGCGATGGCGGAGCAGACAATGCGGGTGCGAATCTGACGGTCCTGCGTCAGCAGACCCTCGGAGGTTGCCAGCTGAATCTGATGATCGAAATCCATGATGCGTGCCGCGACCTGAGAAATCACCGGGTCAAAGCCCCGCGCGGCAGCTTCGGCTTCCTTCAACAATTCAATTTTCCGACTGTTCTCCACGGTGGCCGGAACGATGCGGATGGGATGAATATCGCCGAACAGGCGTTCATGCAAATGGATGGTCTGGAGGTTGGGCGCATCATTCAGCGCGTCTGCAACCTGACCGGCACAGCGCAAAAGGTCGGCCGGATCCCAAGAGGAAGTAGAGCCGCAGACAGAACGCGTGCCCTTGAAAATACGAATACCGACACCGGCAATGGTCAGGTCGGTGATCTCACCGATTTTCCGGTCTACCATGGAGATCTGCTTGTGCTTGGTGCGCTCGACAAAAACCTCCGCATAATCTGCGCCGGTAGAAAGCGCTTTGTGCAGAACATCTTTCAATACAGATGATGCAATCAATTGCGATCCCTCCTGTTTTTGTAATTATTTACATTATACCAAACATTTCGCTTTTTGCAAGCGTGAAAATGAAACATAGCCGAAGGGGCGCGGTGCATATCCTTTCATGAGGTGAGTGGATTGGATTGGAACGAGCAGAAGCGATATTTGAGGGTCTGCATCCTGCTTGCGGCTTTGCTGGGCAGACTTTGGCTGCCGGCGGGAGCAGAACAGCTGTCGCGGTGGATTTTGGGGGAGGGTCCGGTTCAGACGGCCTGCGCGGCGTTTGAATCCGCCGTTGCACAGGGCGGCGGCATGAAGGACGGTTTGGCGGCTTTTTGCGATGGGATCAGCGGCAATGCAACGGAACATTGAAATCACAACCGGAGCGCTGGCTTTCTTCTGCATTTTGTTTTACATCAACCCAAACGGCGCGTTTTTGCCGTTTGTTTTGGCAAGTGTTGCCCATGAATTGGGGCATTGGGCGGTGTGCCGATTGACCGGCGGGCGCGTGGATTCTCTGCGTGTGGGAATGGTAGGCGCACAGATGCAGGCAGAGTTTTCATCCCCTGCATCGCAGGTGTGCAGCGTGCTGGCGGGGCCGGCAGTGAATCTACTGCTTGCCGCCGTTTTTCTGCATATCCGGTTTCGGTTTGCGCTGATCAATCTCTTTTTGGCGGCATACAATCTTTTGCCGCTGCTGCCCTTGGATGGCGGGAGAATCCTACAGCTTTTGCTTTGGCACATTTGGCCATCCGGCGCGGACAAGACGATGAAAATTGTGTCGGTTCTTGTGACGGCAGGAATTGCGGTGTGGTGTGTCGTGGCAACCTGCGTGTGGCATTATGGGCTTTGGCCATGTTTCTTTGCCGCAATTTTGCTCCTGAAAACCGGTGGCGCAATGACGGAGGAAAAATTCCTTGCAAAATCGACATAAAGGCGGTACAATAGAACCACTTTGATACGATACGTGAGGAAACAGCATGACCGGAAAATTGGAGCGCATTTTGTGCAATGTGCAAAAGCCCGCCCGCTATGTTGGCGGGGAATACAATCAAATCGTAAAGGATAAAAACGCCGTCGATGTCCGCGTGGCGTTTTGCTTCCCGGACACCTATGAGATTGGAATGTCCAACCTCGGAATGCGGATTTTATATGGCGTTTGGAACGAGATGGACGGCGTTTGGTGTGAACGCGTGTTTGCCCCTTGGGGCGACATGGAGCAGGCCATGCGGGAAAATGACATTCCGCTCTTTGCGCTGGAAAGCCACGACAATGTGCGCGATTTTGACATCATCGCCTTTACCGTCGGCTATGAAATGAGCTATTCCAACATCTTAAATATGCTGAATCTGGCGGGTGTGCCCCTGCACAGCGCAGAGCGCACTGATTTGAATCAGCTTGTCATTGCCGGCGGCGCGTGTATGTTCAACGCGGAGCCTTTGGCGGATTTTTTGGACATTGTCTGCCTGGGCGAGGGCGAGGATATGATCGTGGAGCTGACCGAGCTTTACCGCCGCGCCAAGCGGGAGGGCTGGAGCAAGCATGATTTCTTGCACAGTGCCATGCGCATTGAGGGCATTTATGTTCCGGGTTTTTATGAGCATCATTATAATATAGATGGCACAATCAAAGAGATTGTGCCGTTGGAGGGCGCACCCGAAACGGTCGCCAAGCGGATCGTGCAAAATTTGTCCGCTGCCTACTGGCCGACCAAAATGATTGTGCCTTCCACTGAAATTGTCCATGATCGCAGCAACTTGGAGGTCATGCGTGGCTGCATTCGCGGCTGCCGCTTCTGTCAGGCTGGGTTCTGTTACCGACCGGTGCGTCCCCGTGACCCCAAGGTGCTTTTGCAGCAAGCCATTGATTCGCTGGAGGATTCCGGCTATCATGAAATTACGCTGTCGAGCCTGTCCACTTCGGACTATAAATATCTGCCGGAATTGGCGGATGGAATGCTCGATTACTGCACGCCGCGAAAAATCAATCTTTCGTTGCCCAGCCTGCGCGCCGACAATTTCTCTACGGAATTGATGCAAAAGGTACAAAAGGTGCGCAAAAGCGGTCTGACCTTTGCGCCGGAAGCCGGAACGCAGCGCCTGCGTGACGCCATCAACAAGAACGTCACGGAGGAAGAAATTTTGCAGACCTGCGCCACGGCGTTTTCTGGCGGATGGAACCATGTGAAGCTGTATTTTATGCTGGGTCTGCCGACGGAAACGGACGAGGATGTGCTGGGAATTGCAGATTTGGTGTATAAAATTTATAACACATGGAAGGAATATGCATCCAATAAAAAACGCGGCGTAAAAATCCACGTGGCGACTGCGTTCTTTGTGCCA
>CAMDZY010000045.1 GCA_945910975.1 uncultured Clostridia bacterium
GGCCGATTGGCTCCGGCAAGGAGTTCCGTGGGGTGTACGACCGGCAAAAAAGCCGCCTGATTTTCTTTTCCGGCACCTCCGGCAAAAACCGTGCAGACAGCGTGGAAGTCGATTTGTACGATGAAGCCGTAGCAGATTACGTTGGACAAGCCCGCCGTCAGCAGTTGATCGATGATGTGGAGCTGCTTGGTGCCGGCCGCGAATTTGATATGGAAGAGGTGCGCGCAGGTACGCTCTCGCCCGTCTTCTTCGGATCGGCGTTGACGAACTTCGGCGTGGAGCCGTTTTTGGAGGAATTTTTGCGCATCACCACTTCTCCCCTCCCCCGCGTGGCGGACACCGGCGTGATCGATACGTTTGATTCGGATTTCTCCGCTTTTGTGTTTAAAATTCAAGCAAACATGAATAAAGCGCACCGCGACCGTCTGGCATTTATGCGCATCTGTTCCGGTAAATTTGAGCGCGACCGTGAATATTATCACGTGCAGGGCAACAAGAAAATGCGCCTGTCCCAGCCGCAGCAGATGATGGCGCAGGAGCGTGAAATTGTGGACGAGGCCTATGCCGGCGATATCATCGGTGTCTTTGACCCCGGTATTTTCTCCATTGGCGATACCATCACGGTTCCGGGCAAAAAATTTAAGTTTGCCGGAATCCCCACATTTGCACCGGAGCATTTTTGCCGTGTTTCACCCAAAGACACCATGAAGCGCAAGCAGTTTGTCAAGGGTACGAAGCAAATTGCGCAGGAAGGCGCCATCCAGATTTTCAAGCTGCCCAACACCGGCATGGAAGAAGTGATTGTCGGCGTCGTCGGCACGTTGCAATTTGACGTGTTTCAGTATAGAATGCGCAGTGAATACGGCGTGGAGCTACGCATGGAGATGCTGCCATACGAAGAACTGCGCTTCATCACAAAATCGCCGGTTGCCGATTTGAAAGACCTGCACCTGTCCTCCGATGCTGAGCTTTTGGAGGATTATCGCGGCCACAGCCTGCTGGTATTCTCCTCCTATTGGGCGATTGATTTTACCGTTCGCAAAAATCCGGGGTTGGAACTCTCCGAAACATTAAACGCATAAAAGCAAGGGTCTACCGGGGAACAACGGCAGACCCTTGCTGATTATTTGACATATTCAAACTCAAAATCTTCCAAGCTGACGGTATCGCCGTCCTGGATTCCCATTTCCTCCAAGCGGTCAAACAGGCCGCTTTTACGAAGCTGCTGATCAAAATACATTCTGGATTCGTAGTCGTCAAAGTTGATATCCGCAACCAACTGTGTCAGCCATTTGCCGCTGACAAGCCACAAATCATCCATGCGCTGAATCTGCAAATCGTCCGCTCTGCCGGCTTCCGGCAAGGGCTTGACATATTCCGGCTCGTAAATCGTCACCGGCGGCAGTCGGCGCAGCTTGTCGGCGACCACGCGCATCAAATTTTTGGTGCCTTTTGTGGTTGCGGCAGAAATTTCATAAAACGCGTAGCCCTTATCGGTTACATAGTCCTTCAGGCGCTGCAAATTGTCGCTGCCTTCCGGAATCAAGTCGCACTTGTTGGCAGCAACGATCATCGGCCGCTGTGCCAAATCGGGCGAATACTCGGCTAGCTCGGCATTGATTTTTTCAAAATCCTCCACCGGATCCCTGGCCTCACTGCCCGACACATCCACCACATGGACAATCAACCGGCAACGGTCGATGTGGCGCAAAAAATCGTGTCCCAAGCCTGCGCCCTCGGCGGCGCCTTCGATGATGCCGGGGATATCTGCCATGACAAATGACACGCCCTCATCCACATAAATCACGCCCAGGTTGGGGTAAAGGGTCGTAAAATGATAATTTGCAATCTTGGGTCTGGCATTGGACGTGACAGAGAGCAGTGTGGACTTGCCGACATTCGGAAAGCCCACCAGGCCGACATCCGCCAACAATTTCAGTTCCAAAATAACCTCGTGTTCCTCACCGGGCAAGCCGGATTTGGCAAAGCGCGGCACCTGGCGGGTCGGCGTAGCAAAGTGCTGGTTGCCCCAGCCGCCGCGACCGCCCTTGCAGAGAATATAGTCCTCTGTTGTTGACATATCCTTAATTACTTCGTTGCTTTCCGCGTCACGCACAACCGTTCCGCGTGGCACACGAATGACCAGGTCTTCGCCCTGTTTGCCCTTGCGGCGACCGCCTTGCCCATCAACGCCGTTGCTTGCCGTATATTTGCGCTTATAGCGGAAATCCATCAGGGTGGAAAGATTGTCATCCACCCGCAGCACCACATTACCGCCATGTCCGCCATCGCCACCATCCGGGCCGCCGGCTGCCACATATTTTTCCCTGTGAAATGCGACCGCGCCGTTGCCGCCGTTGCCGGCACGCACGAAAATTTTGACCTTATCTACAAACATGGAACTACCTCCTATTCGCTGTGTTTGAAACAGGATTCCCCAAAAAGCCCTCTTTCAAACGCAGAAAGAAAGGGGTGTCGCTCAAAGCAACGCCCCTTGTGTTTCTTACTGTTCTGCGTAAACAGAGCACATTTTGCGATCCTTACCCATACGCTCAAACTTGACGTGACCGTCAATCAGAGCAAACAGGGTGTCATCACTGCCGATACCGACGTTGTTGCCGGGATGGATGTGCGTGCCTCTCTGGCGAACGAGGATGTTGCCGGCCAGTACAAACTGACCATCAGCGCGCTTTACGCCAAGACGCTTGGACTCGGAGTCACGGCCGTTCTTTGTGGAGCCGCCGCCTTTTTTGTGGGCAAAGAACTGTAAGCTAATATTAAGCATGATATGTTACACCTCCAAAACTTCGATATAATCAGGGTATTCATCCCGCACACTGCACAGCGTCAGCATCATGCCGGTCAAAACAGCCTGCACGGTGTCCTCCCGCTCGCAGGATGTGGGAAGTTTCAAGGAGATGCGAGCATTCTCGTCATCCACCTTGACATTTGCGCGTTCCCCCAGCGTGTCAACAATAACCGCCGTGGCGAACTGCACAGCAGTAGTAACCGCAGCACAGACGATATCTGCACCTGCTTCGGCGTAACCACTGTGGCCGGAGCAGCAAAACCCTTGGATTCTGCCGTCCTGATTGAAAAATTCAACCTTTGTCATAATTACAGAGCGATTTTTTCAATCTTGACCTTGGTGTAAGGCTGTCTGTGACCACGGATGGACTTGGAGTCCTTCTTGGGGCGATACTTAAAGACAACGACCTTCTTGGACTTGCCGTTCTTAATGACCTTCGCCTCAACCTTAGCACCAGCTACGACAGGGGTACCGAACTTGGAGTTTTCTCCGTCCACCACTGCCAAAACCTGATCGAAGACAACGGTATCCTCAGCCTCAACGTTCAGCTTTTCGATGAAGAGTTCATCGCCTTCCTTCACGCTGTACTGCTTACCACCGGTAACGATAATTGCCTGCATAATTCATTGCACCTACCTTTTTTGTAGTCTCGCTCTTGGGGCGGGAAGGCATACTTCCGCTTACAGCCCTTTTGATGCGGCTTGGATATCATAACATTTTTTTTGGCAAATGTCAAATAGTATTTGACTATTTTTTGTATTTTTGTTACATTATTTCTTGAAAAAAACAAGGGTGGTGGTCCATTGAAGCGTGTTTTGTCTGTTTTTCTGATTGTCGTTTTGCTCACCGGCTGTTCCGGCGCTGAATTTTCGGAAAGCTCCATTTATTCAATGGACACTTACATGACCGTTCGTGTTTACGGAAGTGACGCTGCTGCGCAGGTCGATCAGGTGGTTTCACAGATTCAAACCTACAATAGCCAGCTTTCTGCCACCGATCCGCAAAGTCCGTTGTCCGCGCTGAACCGGGACGGTTCGGCGCAATTGCCGCCGGATGTGCTGGACTTGCTGCAGCGGACAGTTTCTTTGTCCGAACGGACAGGCGGCGCATTGGAGCCTACTGTTTATCCGCTGGTTTGCCTGTGGGGCTTTCCGCAAAAGCAGTACCGTGTGCCCGATCCCACGGAAATTACCGATGCGCTATCAAAGGTCGGCACGGCGCACATTCATATTGATGAAGCGACCGTGACGCTCGATTCCGGCTCGCAGTTGGATTTTGGCGCGGTCGCCAAGGGGTACACCGGTCAACGCTGCGCACAGCTTTTGCAGGAAAACGGCGTCAGCGCTGCCCTTTTGAGCCTTGGCGGCAATGTGCAGACCGTTGGCACAAAGCCGGATGGAAGTGCATGGGTTGTGGGTATTACCGACCCGAACCAGCCGGATACCTATTTTGCGACATTAACATTTACCGGAACCCGCAGTGTTGTCACCTCCGGCAGCTATCAGCGTTATTTTGCGCAGAATGGCAAACGCTATCATCATATCCTCAACCCTGCTACCGGCTATCCTGCGGAAAGCGGTCTGCAGTCTGTCACCGTTGTCACAGAAGACGGCCTTCTGGCAGACGGACTTTCCACTGCCCTTTTTGTTATGGGTTTGGACAAGGCCATTGCATTTTATCGTGAAAGCAATGATTTCGAGGCTGTTTTTCTCACGAATGACGGCAGCATCTATCTGACCGAGGGATTGACGGAAGCCTTTTCCGGTGCAGAATATGAGGTAATTTCAAAGTGAAAACAAAAAGTTGGATTTTTCTCTTCCTCGCCATTGCGCTGATTTGCGCGGCGCTGTCCGTCTGGCTGCTGCGTGGAACCGAAGCGAACACCGCGCAAATCTATCAAAACGGGGAACTTCTGAAAACCGTAGATTTATCCCGCGACCAAACATTCACCGTAACCAACGGCTCGGCCAAAAATACCGTCGCCGTAAAGGACGGCAAAATTTCCGTCACCTATGCCACTTGCCCTGACCAATATTGCGTGCAAAAAGGGTGGCACAACAGCGGCGCGCCGATCGTGTGCTTGCCAAACCGTCTGGTTATCTCGTTTTCCGAACGCAAAACCGATGCCATCAGCGGTTAAAGTGCTTATGCGGCAGGATTGGTCACCGTTCCAAGGAAGAGCGGCGCTGCGGTCTCCGTATCCAGGATACAGTAGACAAACGGATGGTCGAAGCAGACCTCCTGCGGCGGTTCTATGCACGCCGCCTTTTCAGCAAGCTCAATTTTTGTGGCAGCCGCAGCACGCGTTCCGTCCTCTGCGACGTCAATCTTCACCTTTTGCACAACTTCACTGATATATGCTTCGTTCTTTCCGTCCGTCAACGCAGAAAAATCCGCTTGCGCGCCAAACGCTTCCGTCAAGCCCATATCCTGCAACATTTGGTTTAACTCCATTCCGGTGTCAAAGCTGAATTTTGGAATTCGCAGTAGCAGATCCGTTTCTTGCGCGTTTTCCAGTGCCGACCGGATCGCTTGCGCGTCGAGCATTTGCAGCAGATCGTTCAAATCCCCGGTCGTCGGGCGAATGGCCATCATCGCATAGCGCCCGCAGTCATAGGACAGAATCACACCGTCCATGCCATCTTCTGCAAAATACAAGCGTGTATGTTCGTCATCCGCCATGAAATCACACGGAATCGTCTGCCCGCTTCCGGTGTAGAAATCCCTGTGGCCGGTTGCCCCACTTGGGAACGGAGTTTCCCATTTTCCGTCAAAATACAGCGCGTTTAACAGCAGCATCACAGCATTGGTGTTTGCGTTTTTCTCCATCATTTTGGGAATTTCGCCGTTCGTTTTGTCGCTGACCCACTGGTTGATGGCCTCGCAAGTCGCATTGGTCGGCAAGTCCGCAGTGAAAATGTCGGCGTCAAAATAATCCACCGCATTTTGCAGATAATCCCCATTGGCGGGAAAATCCTGTTGAATCCAAACGGAATTTGCAATTTCTACCTTCGTGCTGCCATCGGTTTGCGTCAAGCGGTTTATCAGATTCCGTGACAGGCTGTCATACTGCTGTTGGTCGCCGCCCAAAAGTTGCTCAAACTGCGCTTTTGTCTGTCCGCTCGCGCCGTCGGCAGCCAGCGCCAAAGCCAGATATGCCGATAGCGGAGAATATGTCGCATTCTCTGCCCCTGCCGATTGCTTGAGCATATTTAGGCCGAAATCCAGCACCGGCGTTGCGTCTTGTGTTGCTACCGTCGGCGGATTTGTGGTCAGCTCTGCCGTCAGGCATTTTGCCGCCACATCCGTTATCAGCGGCGGTTCCGATGTGCCGCAGGCACACAGAAGGTTTAAAAGCATGACCAAGCTCAGCAAAATTGGGATGGTTTTTTTCATTGTGATCAACTCCTTTGCCGGTTTAGACGAAACAGTCGGAAATTTGTTCCACAGAATTTTGAAATTCTCTTGCGATATGGTGTGGAAATTGTTATACTATAAAAAGAATAACCCTGACAGGAGGAAATTTTTGAAAGAAGCTCTGATGCGGTCTGGTGCGCAGATCGAATCAGAGGTTCCTAAAAAACCATGCATACGCAAAAACAGGATATGTATGGTCAATACGATATGTTATACGAGATTTTAAAGATACAAAAAGGCATCACTGCCGCCATTGGCGGCGGTGGAAAAACAACGTTACTGCGCACGCTGGCGTGGGAATTGGCCGCCATAGGCTCCGTGGTCGTCACGACCAGTACCCATATTTATCCCATGGAGGAAATGTATGTCTTGCCGAATGTCACGCAGGAGGAACTTGCACGCAACCTTGGCAACAGCATCCCGCTTTGCATCGGAACACCGACTGCAAAGGGCAAATTTTCTGCGCCTTCCATTCCCTTTTACCGTCTGTCAGAGCTTGCAGATTTTGTTCTGGTGGAGGCGGACGGCTCGAAGGGGCTACCTTTGAAGGCGCATCTGCCGTATGAACCGGTCATTCCGCCGCACACAAATCAGGTGATCTGCGTGGTCGGCGCACAGGCTGCGGGGCAGCGTGTGGCGCAATGCGCACATCGGCCTGAACTGTATGCCGCTTTAGCCGGTTGCACCGTAACGGACATGGTCACACCGGAAATGGCAGTCACCGTGCTGGAGCGGGAGCATTTGCACACGCAGGTGCTGATCAACCAAATCGATACGCCGGAACAGGCTCGCTTTGCCTGTCAAATGGCGCAAAAGCTGCATTGCCCTGTCACAGGTGGCAGCTTGCAGAAAGGAGAACTTCAATGCTTGTTGTAATTCGTGGCGCCGGAGATATTGCAACCGGCATCGCGCTGCGGCTGCATCGGTCGCATATACAGGTCGTTATGACGGACATTGCCCATCCGACCGCCATCCGCCGTACGGTTTGCTTCTCTCAGGCGATTCCCAACAAAATAACGAAAGTGGAGGATGTGACAGCAATTCTTGCCGAATCTACCTTGCAAGTGGAGGAAATTCTCAAAAAGGGCGCCATTCCGGTGTTGATTGACCCCAATGCAGACTGCGTGAATACACTACACCCCGATGTTTTGGTGGATGCCATTCTGGCCAAGCGCAATCTTGGCACCCGAATCACGGATGCGCCTGTGGTGATCGGGATAGGCCCCGGTTTTTGCGCGGGGAAGGATTGCCATGCAGTTGTGGAAACCATGCGCGGGCATTATCTCGGCCGCGTCATTTTGCACGGCGAACCGATCCCCAACACCAATATCCCCGGTTTGATCGGCGGCTATGCAGGCGAGCGGGTACTGCGTGCGCCGTGTGACGGCACATTCCATCAGATTCTTGACATTGGCGCGCAAGTAAAGGCCGGTGATGTGGCGGGAACCGTCGATGGTATGCCCATGCGCTGCACCATCAGTGGCGTGCTGCGTGGAATCCTGCCGGACAACACACCGGTATTTGCCGGAATGAAAAGCGGCGATGTTGACCCGCGATGTGAAATCAAGCACTGCTACTGTGTCTCCGATAAGGCGTTGGCCGTCGGCGGCGGTGTCTTGGAGGCAATTTTACAGCTCACATCTGCGCTTTCTCAAAAATAAAACTGCCGGTATTTGTAAAAACAGATTGACAAATGCAAAGAAAACCGGTATAATAAACCTTGCATGATTATTGCCAGGGTGGTTTCCAGCCCGGCTGTATTGCAGCAGCGATCAATGCTGCATTTCTTCCAAGGAGGTGTCATCCATGGCTGTACCGAAGAGAAAAGTATCCAAAGCAAGACGCGATAAAAGACGTAATTCCCACTGGAAATTGGCGATTCCCGGTCTTGTCGCTTGCCCCAAGTGCGGCGAACCCCGTCTGCCCCACAGAGCTTGCAAGGCTTGCGGCACCTATAACGGTCGCGAAGTGATCGCAGTGGAAGCAAAGTAATGCAAAATAGTTAAGCAGTTGCAAACAGGTTGCAGCTGCTTTGCTTTTGTCCGCCCCGGCTATGCCGGGGCGGACAGCTTTGTTTATTGAATTTCCAGTTCGCCATCCCTTGCATCGATGCGCAAAGTCGCTCCGGGTTGGACGTCGCCGGTCAGGATTTTTTTCGCGATCATGGTTTCTACCGTATGCTGCAAATACCGACGCAGCGGGCGCGCACCGTACTGCGGGTCATAGGCGCTTTCAATGATGAACGCCTTGGCAGCCGGTGTCAGTTCACAGCGCAGCTGCTTTTCCGCCAGACGGCCATTCAGCGACTGCATTTGCAGATCGATAATTCCCGTGATATTTTCCTTGGTCAACGGCTTGTAGAATACAATTTCGTCCAGCCGGTTCAGGAACTCCGGACGGAAGGACTGCCGCAACAGCTGCATGACCTGTTGGCGTGCTTCGTTGCGAATCGTGCCGTCCTCACAGATGCCGCTGAGCAGATATTCCGAGCCAAGGTTGGAGGTCAAGATGATAATTGTGTTCTTAAAATCGACCGTTCTGCCCTGCGAATCGGTGATTCTGCCGTCATCCAGCACCTGTAACAGCACATTAAATACGTCCGGGTGCGCCTTTTCCACCTCGTCAAA
The DNA here is from genome assembly GCA_945910975.1 of uncultured Clostridia bacterium. GTDB lineage: Bacteria > Bacillota > Clostridia > Oscillospirales > Oscillospiraceae > JAKSPM01. The sequence goes on from CAMDZY010000045.1 coordinate 8,854, forward strand.
CAGCACCACGCTATACGGTCTTCTGCGGACAGCTTCCGTCAGCTGGCCGCCTTCCTCATAGCCGACATATCCGGGAGGCGCTCCGATCAGGCGGGAAACGGAGTATTTTTCCATATATTCGGACATATCGATTCGAACCATGTTCTTTTCATCGTCGAACAAATCCGCAGCCAGTGCTTTTGCAAGCTCTGTTTTACCTACCCCTGTGGGGCCGAGGAATAAGAACGAGCCGATGGGCCGGTTGGGATCCTGAATGCCCGCGCGGCTGCGTTGGATGGCTTCCGTGACGCTTTTTACGGCTTCATCCTGTCCGATCACGCGCTGATGCAGGATTTTGTCGAGGTTGAGCAGCTTTTCGCGTTCGCCCTCCATCAGTTTTGCAACCGGGATTCCTGTCCAGCGCTCCACAATGCGGGCAATTTCATCTTCCGTCACCTTGTCACGGAGCAGATTGCTCTGCTTGGAGCGGTTGGCCAGCTGTTCTTCCTGCTCCAATTCCCGTTCGGCCTGGGGCAGCTCGCCATATTTCAGGCGCGCCGCTGTTTCCAAGTCGTAATCCTGCTCCGCGCGTTCAATCTGCGCGTGCAGCTGTTCGATCTGCTCGCGCAGCTGCTGCACCTTGCCGATGGCGTCCTTTTCGTTCTCCCACTGCGTTTTCATTGCCTTATAGCTGTCGCGGTATTCGGCAAGCTCTTTTTGCAGTTCCTTTAAGCGACCAACGGAGAGCGCGTCCTTTTCGTTTTTCAGCGCCGCTTCTTCAATTTCCAACTGGGTAATTTTGCGGCGCACCACGTCCAGCTCTGTCGGCATGGAGTCCATCTCCGTGCGAATCATGGCGCACGCTTCATCGATCAGATCGATCGCCTTGTCGGGCAGAAAACGGTCGGTAATATAGCGGTTCGACAAGGTCGCTGCGGCAATAATTGCGGGGTCGGTAATTTTGACACCGTGGAAAACCTCATACCGTTCCTCCAAACCACGCAGGATGGCAATGGTGTCCTCCACGGAAGGCTCCTGCACCATAACCGGCTGGAAGCGGCGCTCCAGCGCCGGGTCCTTTTCAATATACTGGCGGTATTCGTCCAACGTGGTCGCACCGATGCAGTGCAGCTCGCCACGTGCCAGCATGGGCTTGAGCAAATTGCCGGCGTCCATGCTGCCCTCGGTTTTGCCTGCGCCGACAATGGTGTGCAGTTCATCGATAAACAGAATGATCTGCCCTTCCGACTTCTTGATTTCATTGAGCACGGCTTTCAGTCGTTCTTCAAACTCACCGCGATATTTTGCGCCGGCAATCAACGCGCCCATGTCCAGCGAAAAAATCGTCTTATCCTGTAGGCTCTTGGGAACATCGCCGCGTACAATTCTTTGGGCAAGGCCCTCGGCGATGGCGGTCTTGCCGACGCCCGGTTCACCGATCAGCACAGGGTTATTTTTGCTTTTGCGGGACAAAATGCGGATCACATTGCGGATTTCATCATCACGGCCAATAACCGGATCGGATTTTTTGTCGCGCGCCTGCTTCACAAGGTCGGTGCCGTATTTTTGCAACGCTTCATAAGTTTCTTCCGGGTTGTCGGTCGTCACGCGCTGGTTCCCACGCACAGATTGCAGCGCAGTCAGACAGTCTTCCCGGCTGATTTGATAGGTGGAAAACAGCCGCTTCATTGCGCTGTCCGGGTTCTCTAACATGGCAAGCAGAAGATGCTCCACGGAAACATAGTCATCTTTCATGCTCTTTGCGGTTTCCTCCGCACGGGTCAGCAGCAAGTCGACATCTCTTGAAACATAGATTCTGTCCATCTCTCTGCCGGAACCGGTCACCTTTGGCAGCTGGGAAACCTCCTGCTCCACAGCTGCGGCCAGGCTTTCCGGCGTCTTGCCCAGCTTGCGCAGAAGCTGCGGAACCAAGCCGTTTTCCTGGCGGAGCATGGCAAGCAGAAGATGGGCCTGCTCAATTTGCTGGTTCTGATATTGTACGGTCAGTTGTTGTGCGTTCTGAATAACCTCTAATGATTTTTGTGTGAATTGATTCGCATCCATAGGAATACTCCCTTCCGGCACAAATGCCACTTCGAGTTTTAGCACTCTTGATGCGAGAGTGCTAAAACGGAA
>CAMDZY010000046.1 GCA_945910975.1 uncultured Clostridia bacterium
ATGTTGCGGCGCCGTCCTTACCGGAATCGGTGCAGGTGGTGCGGGTGCCGCCGGATGTGATGCAAAGCATTTCTGCAATGCAAACCCCACAAGGAGCGCTGTTTGTGTGCAAATATCCGCCGGAACGCCCCTTTGTGCTAACGCCCGGCACACTGGTGCTGGACAGGATTCAGGACCCCGGAAATGTCGGCACCATTTTGCGTACAGCGGACGCACTGGAAATTCCTGTTGTGCTGACGTCGGACTGCGCCGACCCCTACAACGCAAAAACCGTGCGCGCTTCGATGGGCGCAGTGTTTCGTACCCCGCCGCAATTGGCGTCGCGCGAAGAGATTTTGCAACAAAGCCGGGAGCGGGGCATTGATTTGGCGGTGATGGTGCTGTCCGAACGGGCAGTGGATATTCGCCAGGCCAATTTGTCAGATTGTGCTGTGGTGATTGGCAGCGAGGGTCAGGGCGTCAGCCAGACCTTTTTGCAGGCGGCACGGCGTGAACTGATTATTCCAATGAATGCCCGCTGCGAGTCTTTGAACGCCGCAGTGGCTGCCGTGATTGTAATGTGGCAGATGAAAATATAAGGACTTAGAGATAGAAAAAATGTTAAAATATTGGGTATGGATGACACAGCGCAAGGGCTTGGGCGCGGTGAAGATTGGCGCGTTGCTTCGCCATTTTGGCACGGCCGAGGCGGTTTATCTCGCCGATCGGGCGGACTATGCCAGAGTAGAGGGAATCGACCGCAATTCGATTGCGTCGCTGATGGAGAAGGATCTGTCTGCGGCAGAACGGACACTGGATGATTGCTATCGTCAGCGCGTCAATCTGCTGACTTGCCAAGATGCCGGATATCCGAACCGTTTAAAGAATATTAGCGACCCGCCCGTGCTACTATATTACCGTGGGCAGGTACCTGCGGTGGATGAAGAACCGATTATTGCAATGGTCGGTTCCAGAAGATGCACGCCCTATGGACTTTTGTGCGCAAAGCGCTTTGGTTTTCATGTGGCAAGCTGTGGCTGTGTCGTGGCCTCCGGCGGTGCGCGTGGCATTGACACAATGGCGCTACGCGGTGCGGTCAGTGCAGGTAAGCCGGTTATTTGCGTGTTAGGCTGTGGCGTGGATGTGGTCTATCCCAAAGAAAATGAAGCGCTGTTTCGGGATGTGGAGTCCAACGGTTGGCTTTTGAGCGAGTACCCGCCGGGTACACCGCCGGAGGGCAGACACTTTCCTGTGCGCAATCGCATTATCAGTGGCCTTTCCGTGGGCGTATTGGTGGTGGAAGCGGCCGAGAAAAGCGGTGCTTTGATTACGGCAAACCTTGCGTTGGAGCAGGGAAGAGATGTGTTTGCCATTCCCGGCAATATCGGCGTTCCCAGCTGCAAGGGCAGTAACAAGCTCCTAAAAGAAGGCGCGATCGTGGCAGAATATGGCTGGGATGTTGCCGGCGAATATGCCGATCGCTTTCCGGACAAAATTCACAATTATACCCACAGCCGTCTGCTCTCACTCAGCGAGAAGGAAGCGGTCAGCGCGCAGCAGATCCTGGTGAGCAATCAAAGCGAGATTACCCCAATGTGCGAGGCAAAGCTGGCGGAAAAGAAATCGGAACCGATCCAGCAACCGGAATATATCGACCCGGAGGAAATTTTACCCAGCTTGACGGAAACGGAGCAGAAAATTATTCAAATGCTCAAAAACGGCAGACTACACGTCGATACAATTATTGCCCAGAGTGGTCTGGGCACATCAACCGTGCTTGCGGCATTGACAATGCTGGAGGTCAAGCACTTTATTCAGCGTTATCCCGGCAAGTATTTCTCGCTTGCCGAAAAGTAATACGGAGGATATCCATGGCAAAACAAGCAAATCATCTTGTAATTGTTGAATCTCCGTCCAAGGCCAAGACGATTGGCAAGTACTTGGGCAATGATTATACCGTAAAGGCCTGTATGGGACACCTGCGGGATCTACCCAAAAGCGTAATGGGCGTAGACATTGAGCACGATTTTGAGCCGGTCTATCAGCCGCTGAAGGGAAAAGAAGAACTCATTGAAGATTTGCAAAAGCGCGCAGAAAATGCCGACATCGTATATCTGGCAACCGACCCTGACCGCGAGGGCGAAGCAATTTCCTGGCACATTAAGGAGCTGTTTCAGCTGCCAGAGGAGAAAACAAGACGGGTTACATTTAATGAAATCACGAAAAACGTTGTCACAAAGGCAATTCAGGAGCCGCGTGACATTGACTATAATCTGGTAGACGCCCAACAGGCACGCCGGATTCTCGACCGACTGGTCGGCTATCAGCTCTCACCACTGCTGTGGAAAAAGATCCGCCGCGGCCTGTCTGCCGGCAGAGTGCAGTCGGTTGCCACACGCATGGTAGTGGATCGCGAAAATGAGATCCGTCAGTTCGTGCCGCAGGAATACTGGTCACTGGACGTGACCCTTCGTTGCTTAGACAAACCGGGCAGCTTTATCGCGCATTATTATGGCGAACAGAAAAAACGGGAATTGACTTGCGAGGAAGAGGTTCAAGAAGTTCTAAATGACATCGATGGCAAGCAATTCACGGTAAGAACCATCAAAAAAACCGAGAAAAAGCGCTCCCCGGCACCACCGTTTATCACCTCCACGCTACAGCAGGAGGCGTCCCGCAAGCTGAACATGACCCCGCGCCGCACAATGGCAATTGCGCAGCAGCTATATGAGGGCGTGGATATCCAGGGTGAGGGTACCGTCGGTTTGATTACGTATATGCGTACCGACTCTCAGCGCATATCGGAGGAAGCGCTTGCTGCGGCAAAGGATTTGATTCTTGACCGCTACGGCAGTGCTTATTACACCGCACCGCGCCGCTATAAGACAAAATCTGCCGCGCAGGATGCGCACGAAGCCATTCGCCCCAGCAATGTGCGCCTTGACCCGGAATCCATCATGGGCGACTTGAATAAAGATCAATACCGCCTGTACAAGCTGATTTGGAGCCGCTTTGTGGCAAGCCAGATGAACAACGCACTGTTTGATGCAGTCAGCATCGATTCCGAGTGCGCCGGCCATATCTTCCGCGCCAACGAACAGGTGATGCGTTTTTCCGGCTTTACCGCTGTCTATGAAGAGGGCAAGGACGATGAAACGGAGGAGAAGACCTCCCATCTGCCCAAGCTGGAGCAAGGTGAGCTGCTGGCAATGTCTGACCCCAAAAAGGAACAGCACTTCACCCAGCCCCCGGCACGGTATACCGAGGCCACGCTGGTCAAAGCGATGGAGGAAAAGGGCGTAGGCCGCCCGTCCACCTATGCTGCAACGATTTCCACCATTGAGGATCGGGAATATGTCACGAAAAATGACAAACGCCTTTCCCCAACTCCTCTCGGCGAGGTGGTAACGCAGATGATGATCGACCATTTTACCGATGTGATCGACGTGGAATTTACTGCACACATGGAAGACCAGCTTGACCGTGTAGAAGAAGGCAAACTGCCTTGGAAGCGTGTGTTGTCAGATTTTTATGCGGATTTCCATCGGGAGATGGAAAATGCAGAAGAAGCCTTAAAAGATACCCGAATCAAGGTGCCGGACGAGGTTACAGATGAAATTTGTGAGCTGTGCGGCAAAAATATGGTGGTGAAATTCGGACGCTTCGGCAAGTTTTTGGCTTGCCCGGGCTACCCGGAATGTAAAAACACCAAACCGATTGTCGAACGGATGCCGGGCAGGTGCCCCAAGTGCGGTTCGGGTATGTTAAAACGGAAATCAAAACGCGGCTTTGCTTTCTATGCCTGTGAACGTGGCGCCGAGTGCGGCTTTATGACTTGGGACGTGCCAACCGCAGAGGATTGCCCCGTTTGTGGCCAATCCCTGTTTAAAAAGTCCGGCCGCGGCAGAATGAAGCCGTTCTGCATCAACCCCGAATGCTCCAATTTCTTGCCGGAGGATCAGCGCGGTTATCACAAAAAGACAACCCAGGAAACCACACAGGAAGGGGAACAGCCGGCGCAAGCGGAACAGACGGAAAAGCCGAAAAAAGCGACAAAAACGGCTAAGGCGACAAAGACAACCAAAACAGCAAAGACAACAAAAACAACAAAAACCAAAAAAACGACAGGAAAAAAGACCACAAAGGAATCAGGCGTATGACCCAAGTAACAGTAGTCGGCGCAGGATTGGCGGGATGTGAGGCTGCATGGCAGCTGGCACAGCGCCAGTTTTCGGTGCTGCTTTATGAGATGAAACCAAATAAAATGACACCTGCGCACCACAGTACGGACTTTGCGGAGCTTGTCTGCTCCAATTCTTTGCGCGGGGATCGGTTGGAAAATGCAGTCGGTCTGCTCAAAGAGGAACTGCGGCAGCTTGGCAGCCTGATTTTGCAGTGTGCAGACGCTACCCGCGTGGAAGCCGGCGGCTGTCTGGCCGTTGACCGGCATGGATTTTCCGCTATGGTGACCGAAAAAATCCGCAGCCACCCCAATATCACTGTGATGGAGGGGGAAGTGACGCAGATTCCTGACGCACCGGTCATCATTGCCACAGGCCCCCTGACCTCAGAGTCCATGGCGGATGCGATTGCCGCATATTTTGGCCAAACGGAGTACCTGCACTTTTTCGATGCTGCGGCTCCGCTGGTAACGGCGGATTCCATCGACATGGAGCGCGCTTGGTTTGCCTCCCGCTATGACCGGGGAACGGCAGATTATGTCAACTGCGATATGGACAAGGAAGAATACCTTGCCTTTGTGCAGGAATTGGCGACCGCACAGCAGGCGGAGGTACACGGCTTCGAGGACAAAAACGTCTTCGAGGGCTGTATGCCGGTGGAGGTGATGGCGCGGCGCGGCGTGGATACGCTTCGCTATGGCCCGCTAAAGCCGGTTGGGCTGAACTGCCCCAGAACCGGCAAAGAGCCGTATGCCGTGGCGCAGCTGCGCAAGGACAATGCGGCAGGGAATATCTACAATATCGTAGGCTTCCAGACCCATTTGAAATTTCCGGAGCAAAAGCGTGTTTTTTCCATGATTCCGGCGTTGAAAAATGCAGAATTTGTCCGCTACGGTGTCATGCACCGCAATACATTCCTCAATTCGCCCCGTCTGCTCGACTGCTTCTATGCAGACCGGCGCAATCCGTTGGTGGCCTTTGCCGGACAGATGACCGGCGTGGAGGGCTATGTGGAGTCTACCGCCTCCGGCTATTTGGCGGCAGTGTCCATGGCAAGCCGCCTGCGGGGAGCAGAACCGGTCGACCCTACAAGGAAAACGGCGATCGGCGCGTTGGGACATTATATCAGTGACCGGTCGGTTGGAAATTTTCAACCGATGAATATCAACTTTGGAATTATGGACCCATTGGGTTATAAGGTCAAGGGAAAGGCAAATAAAAATCTTGCCATCGCGAACAGGGCGCTGGAAACCTTACGCGAGGTTTTCCGCACAACGACAGAGAAATGAGGCAAACACATGAGAATCTTAATCGATGCAATGGGCGGCGACAATGCCCCCGGTGAAATCGTCCTTGGAGCCATTCAGGCCGCAAAGGATTTCGGCGTGGAAATCACACTGGTGGGGCGCGGTCAAGAAATTTTGGCCAGCATGAAACAGCAGGGAATCGACACGCTTCCCGAGGGCGTGGAGATCGCCAATGCCGATGACGTGGTAGATATGCACGATGACCCCGCAACCGTGGTGAAAACGCGCAAAACCTCTTCCATGATCGTGGGCTTGAAAATGCTTGCCGACGGTCAGGCGGATGCAATGGTTTCCGCCGGAAGCAGCGGCGCACTGCTCACCGGAGCAACGCTTCTGGTCAAGCGTATTCGAGGGATCCGCCGCGCGGCGTTTGCCCCCATCATGCCGAATAAAACCGGGAACTTTCTGCTGCTCGATGCAGGTGCAAACAATGAATGCACGCCGGAATTTTTGATGCAGTTTGGCTTCCTTGGCTCGTGCTATGCAGAAAAAGCGTTAAAGTTGGAAAATCCCCGCGTGGGGCTTCTCAACAACGGCACGGAGGAAACCAAGGGCTTGGAGCTGCAGCGCGAAGCGTATGCACTGCTGAAAAAGGCAAGCGAGGCGGGAAACATCAACTTTGTCGGAAATGTTGAGGCGCGCGAGGTGCCGTTTGGCGCAGCGGATGTTGTGGTATGCGACGGCTTTTCCGGAAATGTTTTCCTCAAAACCATGGAGGGAACGGCGCTGCTCATGAGCGGTTACATCAAGCAGATCTTCAAGCGGAATCCGCTCACCAAGCTGGGATATCTGTTGTGCAAATCCGGCGTGGACGAGCTGAAGACGCGGATGGACTACCGTGAAACCGGCGGAACGATTATCCTCGGCATTGCCAAGCCCGTGGTGAAGGCGCACGGTTCATCGGATGCCCGAGCAATTCGCAGCGCCATTCGGCAGGCGAAGGAGTCCGTGGAGTTTCAAGTCTGTCAGGAGATTCAAAACAGCGTGGCACAGATGACAATGCCAAGGGAGTAATGAAATGCTGAGAGATTTAGAACAGGCGCTGGGCTATACGTTTTCCGACAAGTCGTTGCTGCAAACGGCACTGACGCACAGCTCACACGCAAACGAGTTTTATCATGATTCTTTGTGCAGCTATGAACGGCTTGAATTTTTAGGCGACTCGATTTTGGGTTTTGTGGTGGCGGAATATCTGTACCGGCACTATCCCAATTGGCCGGAGGGACAACTGACCCGCACCCGGGCGGAAATCGTCTGCGAACGGAGCTTGGCGACCGTGGCGACGAACATCCATTTGGGTGATTTTCTGCTGCTGGGACATGGCGGCGAGTTAGACGGAAGCCGCAAGCGCGAGAGTATTTTGTGTGATGTGGTGGAGTCGGTGATTGCTGCGACGTATCTTGACGGCGGCTTTGCTGCGGCAAAAGAGCTTATCGACCGCTTGGTGTTAAGCAACATTTCTGCCATGATGCGCAAGGATGAGGACTACAAGACGCGCCTACAGGAATTGGTGCAGCGCAAGAAGAACCAACAGCTTTCCTATCATTTGACTGGTGAAAGCGGCCCCGACCATGCAAAATCCTTTAATGTGGACGTCTTGCTCAACGGCAAGCCTGTGGGCAGTGGCGAAGGAAGCAGCAAAAAGCGTGCAGAGCAGATGGCCGCCAAGGCTGCGATTGCGGGATTGTATCCCGGTGAACTGGAAGAAGATTAAAGAAACAGAGGGCGTATTCGAGTGGTTACTCGAATACGCCCCCTATTTTTGGGGATGTCCTAATTTTATGATGCGTACTGCGCAAAGCGCATCAGAATACTTGCAACTTGTGCGCGGGTGGCGTTGCCCTTGGGATCGAGCAGGGTGACGCCATTGTTGGCTGTACCCGAAATTAGTTTGGCGGCGTTTGCCCAGGACAGAGCCTCCACAGCATAGGAAGAAATTCTGCCGTGGTCAGGGAATACGCTTAAATCAGCGCGGGCAGTGGTGTCTTTGCCCTTTTTCCGCGCATAGCGGTAGAGGAATGCTGCCATCTGTTCGCGCGTAACGTTTCCGTTTGGGTTAAACTTATTGTTGCCAATACCGCTGACGATACCGTTTTCTGCTGCCCAGGTTACAGCCGTTGTGTAAAACTTGCCGTTTTGCACATCCTTGAAGGTGTTTGTGCTAGTTGGCTTCGGCGTGCCGTCAAGCCGCCACAAAACCGTCACCAGCATAGCACGGGTCATTGCGCCCTTTGGGCTAAAGGTCGTATCAGTGGTTCCAAAGAACAATCCGTTGTCCACAACAAATTCAATGCCCTTGTACGCCCAGTTGTTCTGCGCGGGTGCATCGGAGAATCTTGCCGCCAGAGAGGGAACAAACGCAAACGCATTGCCATTTGCATACGTTTCCGCAGCAGTTCCGGAACAGCCGTAAACAGTAAATCCGTTGACCTTTTTCAGTTCACTGTCAATGTAGGAACCGTCTGCGTCATATAAATTTTCTTCGTAGTATCCGAACGCCCGGTTACCGATTTTTGCAACCTTTGCAGGGATTGTCACGTTGGTAAGCTGAGGGCAGCCGAAAAATGCGTTTTCTCCGATTTCTGTTGCGTTCATGCTGATACGCACGCTGCGCAGACTGGCGCATCTGCCGAATGCGTCGCGACCGATGGAGGTTACAGCATCCGGGATGGTGACACTTTTCAGACTCCTACATCCGGGAAAGGCGAGTTCGGGGAGTTTGGTAAGATTTTTGCTGATGTACAAGCTGGTCGCGCCGGAGCAATTTGCGAAGGCATTAGACTCGATGGAAGTGACCGAATCCGGAATTACGATTGATTTTAAGCTACTGCAATTGCCAAAGGCATTACCCCTGATGACTTTTACACCTTTGCCGATTTTGAGCTGTTCAAGGTTTCCACACATATCAAAAGCACAGGTGCCAATGGAAGTAACCGAGTTCGGAATTGTGATACTCTTGATATAAATGCAGTTAGTAAATGCACCTCCGCCGATGTTGGTCAGTCCGTTAGGTAAAGAGACTGAGCGAATTGACCACCTGAAGTTGCCCCACGGGCACTGCTCTGTCATCGTATCAAAGTATTCTGGCATGGCACCGCTGCCGGAAATGGTGAGTGCGCCAGTTGCCTTATCAAATTTCCATGTCAGATTTGCACCACATTTGCCGCTGGTGGGATCTGCGGCGAAAGCTGTCATACTCAGCATACCAAACAGCAGCGAGGTGATGAGGAATAATGATAGGATTCGGGTAACATTTTTCATGATATGTCCTCCTAACAAGGTTTATTAAAAGTTTGTGCGGCGGATAAAAATCCGCCGCACACGGGTATCATGCAATTATTCTGCGTCCTTGTAAAGCTCAACCAGCTTGAGCAGATGCTCATAGCGTTCCTTAGCAGCTTCTTCGTTGCGGCTGAACAGACCTTCGGCGCGTTCGGGGAACTCGCGGGTCAGGCGGCTGTAACGAGCTTCGTTCATCAGGAATTCACGGTAGCCGTCCTTCGGCTGCTTGGAATCCAGCGTGAACTTCTTGCCTTCGGCTGCGGGATTGAAGCGGAACAGGTTCCAGTAACCGCAGTCGACAGCTTTCTTCATTTCGTCCTGGCAATGCATCATGCCGCCTTTGATGGAGTGCATTTCGCACGGAGCGTAGCCGATGATGAGGGAGGGGCCGGGATAGGCTTCTGCTTCGGCAATGGCCTTGAGGGTCTGTGCCATGTTGGCGCCCATAGCGACCTGTGCCACGTAGACATAGCCATAGGACATGGCGATTTCTGCAAGGCTCTTCTTCTTGACTTCCTTACCGGCAGCGGCAAACTGTGCCACCTGGCCGATGTTGGAGGACTTGGAAGCCTGTCCGCCGGTGTTGGAGTAAACTTCGGTATCGAACACGAAGACGTTGATGTCGCGGTTCTGCGCCAGCACGTGGTCAACGCCGCCGAAGCCGATGTCGTATGCCCAACCGTCGCCGCCGAAGACCCAAACGGACTTCTTGGACAGATATTCCTTGTTGGTCAGAATTTCGGCTGCCAATGTGCAGGCCTCGCAGTCGCAATGTGCCTTGCCGGCATCCTTAAGCGCCTGCATATGTGCGTGCATTTCGTCTGCCTTGTCGCCAAATGCTGCCTTGCCGGCGTCGCTGGCGGTGAAAGCAAGACCTTCGTCCACACTCAGAACGCCGTTTTCCAGAGCGGCTACATAAGCCTTTGTGGCTTCCTGATTGGCGGTACCGTCGTTCATGGTATCGAGCCACTTCTGTGCGGCTTCCTTCAGTTCTGCATTGCAGTACGGAACGGCGATCAGCTGGCGGGTCTTGTCAGCCAGGCTTTCGCGGATGGTGTTCTGCGCAACGAACATACCGTAGCCGTGTTCTGCGTTATCTTCAAACAGGGAGTTCGACCAAGCGGGGCCGTGGCCTTCCTTGTTGGTGCAATAGGGAGAGGTTGCGCCGGGGCCGCCCCAAATGGAGGAACAACCGGTGGCATTGGAGATGTACATTCTGTCGCCGAACAGCTGGGTAACCAGACGTGCATAAGAAGTTTCTGCACAGCCTGCGCAGGAGCCGGAGAACTCAAGCAGCGGCTGACGGAACTGGCTGCCCTTGACGGTGTTGTCCTGCAATTCTTTCTTCTCGGCGGTTTCGTAGACGCAGTAGTTGAATACATCCTGCTGATCCAACTGAGATTCCTGCGGAACCATAGTGATAGCCTTGGTGGGGCAGACGCCAACGCAGACGCCGCAGCCCATGCAGTCCAGAGGAGAAACCGCCATGGTGAACTTGTAAACGCCCTTGCCCTTGCCGACCTTGACATCAGCGAGTTTGACAGCGGCGGGAGCCTTTTCGGCTTCTTCTGCGGTCAAGGCAAACGGACGGATGGTAGCGTGCGGGCAGACAAATGCGCAGTTGTTGCACTGGATGCACTTTGCAGCGTCCCATTCCGGAACGGTGACGGCAACGCCGCGCTTCTCGTAAGCGGCAGCGCCCAGCTCAAACTGGCCGTCCACATGGTCAACGAACGCGGAAACAGGCAGGGAATCGCCGTCCATCTTGTCAACGGGCAGCAGGATATTCTTGACCTGCTTGACGAGTTCGGGCTTGCCACACAGAGCAGCTTCTTCGCAGTGATCTTCGGCAGTTGCCCAAGCGGCGGGAACGTCGACCTTGACAAATGCGGTCGCACCGGCGTCAATAGCATCCCAGTTCTTCTGGACAACATCCATGCCCTTCTTCAGGTAGGAATGCTCGGCAGCGTCCTTCATGTGCTTGATGGCTTCTTCCTGCGGCATAACCTTGGCCAGGGTGAAGAAAGCGGACTGCAAAATGGTGTTGGTGCGCTTGCCCATGCCGACCTTGATGGCCAGGTCGATGGCGTTGATGGTGTAGAGCTGGATGTTGTTCTTGGCGATGTAGCGCTTGGAAGCAGCGTCCAGATGGTGGTCGAGTTCTTCGGGCGACCACTGGCAGTTGATCAT